>NZ_JANHZR010000020.1:0-9915 GCF_041414715.1 Pseudoalteromonas sp. DY56-GL22
AGCTGGATTCGAACCAGCGAAGGCTGAGCCGTCAGATTTACAGTCTGATCCCTTTGGCCGCTCGGGAACCCCTCCACGAAAATTCTTTACTAAGTCACTTCCGGTAAAAGGAAAGTGGTGCCGACTATCCGAGTTGAACGGATGACCTACTGATTACAAGTCAGTTGCTCTACCAACTGAGCTAAGTCGGCACTGCTTTAGTACGGGGCGAGATTCTAAGGTAAGGTTTATTGTGATGCAACCATAAAATTAAAAAAAATGTGAATTTATGTGTTAAACGCTCACTATTCAGGCAAATCGCCGTATTTTTACTGCTTTATAGCTAATTCACGCCAATAATTCAGTCCTTTAAACACGAGCAAGCTGTCAAACTTAGCATCTATATATGTATCTGCTAACAGCTTTCCATAACCACCAGCAAATATTAACTGGCAATCCTGTTGGTTAAGGTGTTGTTTTGCCTGCTCGATTGCGCCTAGAGTAGCAACCATGGCACCATTTTTTAGGCCATTTGGCGTATTACGCCCTAACTCAGTCGTAAATGGGATTTTCTCATCATCAAACACACGTTGCGTATTTTGGGTAAGTGAAGAGGTCATTAAATCAAGGCCAGGTAAGATCCAACCACCTAGATGCGCACCTTCTTGGTTTAGCACATCAATTGTCGTTGCTGTACCGGCATCAATAATAATGCAGTTTTGCGCGGGATATTCGACATACGCAGCTATTACCGCGAGCCAACGATCAATTCCTAGATTTTGATACTGCTGATAGGCACAGCTTAACGTGTTTAGCTTTGCACTCACCTGTGCTTCGAAGTAAGGAACGGCGTGTTGCTGCGCCTGTGCTAATAACGGTTTAAGTAGCTCAGTGCTACCCACGCAGGCATAGACCAGCTCTGTTATTTGTGACCAAGGTAAATTGCTGAGTTCACAGGTTTGGTAATCCTTACCATCAAACAAAACGGCTTTAATTGCGGTATTGCCAACATCCACTAATAATTTCATAGCTCAGCCTTACGTAATGAAATTTCACCACCATAATAACTTTTCACTTCGCCGTCTTGGCGAATACGCACGCCACCTTGGTTATCAATTCCTTCGCAAATACCACGCCAGCTACGATGACCCGTATTGAGCTCAACACACTCACCAGCAAATGCATTTAATTGATTCCACTGTAGATACATATCGTTTAAACCTGATTGCTGATACTGAGCTAAGCGTTTTTCTAAATAAAAGCACAAATAGGCCACCAGCTTGTTTTTATCTAATCCCTGTACATGCTGGCTTAAATCAGTCCATGCTTGATCTATGTGTTGGCTAACACTTTCTGGCATATGTAAATTGATACCTATACCTATTACAAGCTGGCAAGGCCCCTGCGGCTGACCATCAAGCTCAACTAATACACCCGCTAATTTTTCACGGTTTAAGTAGATATCATTTGGCCACTTAAGCTCTACATCCAATTGATATAAAGCTTTAAGCGTATCGTAAACAGCAAGCCCAACAGCAATAGATACCCCCATAGCAGCTTGCAAACCATCATCCAAACGCCAAAAGTAACTAAAGTATAAGTTTGCACCAAATGGAGATTGCCAAACGCGCCCACGGCGCCCTCTTCCCGCTTGCTGCATTTCTGCAACTAATACGCTGCCAGATGGCAGTGATACTTCTGTTTGCAAACGGCGCATTAATTCACTGTTGGTTGAATCAATAATAGGCTGCACTTCAACATTCGCGGTGCTGCCACCTAATTCATTATAATGCTGACCGATTTTATCTTTGTTCAGTAAGCCTGCACTATTATTAAGGCAATACCCTTTACCCGTAACCTTAAATATATCGAGCCCCATTTCCTGCAAAGAGTGAATATGCTTACCGACTGCTGCGCGGCTAATACCGAGCTGCTCACCCAATTGCTGACCAGAAATAAAACCACCGGTATTTAGAGCTTGTAGAATAGCGAGCTTATTTCCATCTGGCGCTTTCATGATGAAGCTCCCAATTCAATGTGGCATTCATCATCAGCATTGATCAATCGCACTTCGTGCTGTAAAGCAATCTGATATTTATGCCAAACCTGTTGTTGTACATGCTTTACCATGGCAATTAAGTCATCACCTTTACTGTTACCATGATTTACTAGCACTAACGCTTGCTGCTGATGCACTTCAATACCTGCGACCTTAAAGCCTTTTAACCCCGCTTGCTCAATCAACCACCCCGCCGCAACTTTATGATACTCAGCATCCACAAAGTAATGAGGTAGCTCTGGGTAGCTTTTTAAAAGTAACGCAAGTTGCTCATTCCTGATCACTGGGTTTTTGAAAAAACTGCCTGCATTTGCAAGTTCACTGGGGTTTGGTAGTTTGCTGTTTCTGGTTGTGATGATTTGCTCAAATACCTGCTGTGGAGAGGGTTCTGAAAGCTGTTGCAATGGTCCATAACTCAGAACTGGCTGCCATTTTTTAGGTAACAGCAACCCTACTTGGGTGATTACAGCTTTGTTCTTCAGTGTATGCTTGAAGATAGAGTCACGATAGCCAAATTGGCATTCGCCTTTAGTTAAGCGCTTTATGGTTTTGGTTGCAATATCAAAGTAGTCGACATAACTCACAAACTTTTCAAGTTCTACACCGTAAGCACCTATATTTTGCACTGGTGCAGCACCAACAGTCCCAGGTATTAAAGCAAGGTTTTCAAGCCCAGGCATGTCATTAGCAATAGTCATAGCAACTAATTGGTGCCAGTTTTCTCCGGCTGCAATGTGTAATAAAAAGCCATCGTTTTGCTGCTCTATGTCGATGCCCTTCGTATTCATGTGGATCACAGAACCTTGGTAGTCAGATAAAAACACCGTATTACTGCCTTCACCTAAAATACAAAACGGCGCAGAAAAGTCTGTGCTTAAAAGCTGATTCACTTCATCAATTTGATAAAAATGCTGGCATTGGCTTGGCAAAGAAAAGGTATGAAAAGATTGCAGGGACTGAGCCACAAAACGCCTCAAAGGTTACCGGTAACTAATCGCATTAGTGTAACCTATCGTCGCAAAATACGCATTAGATTGTAAAAATCACTCAACCCACTGCACTAATCATGTTATAAAACGGGCTCTTTTTCATTTCCGTTCCAGGGTTATTATGAAGTTTAAACCATTACTTTTAAGTCTTGCTATGGCCGGTGCTTGCTCTCAAGCAACTGCAGATGCAATCAGCCAGCACACTTACGCAAACTTAGATGACGTAACAACCACTCACCTACTACTAGATTTAGATGTTGATTTTGATGACAAACAACTAGAAGGTTTTGTTGAGCACACGCTAGATTGGCACAATGCAACAAGCAAAACACTGGTACTTGATACACGCGATTTAGATATCGACAAAGTAATGTATCAAGATCAAAAAGGCAGCTGGCACAAAGCTGACTTCACCCTTGCTGCACGTGATGACGTAAAGGGCTCAAAATTAACAATTAAATTTAAAAGCCAAGCGGTTAAAGCACGTATTTACTACAACAGCCGCCCAGAAGCTTCAGGTTTACAGTGGTTAACGCCAGAGCAAACAGCCAGTAAATCACACCCATTTATGTACAGCCAATCACAAGCAATTCATGCTCGTAGTTGGATCCCAGTACAAGATACGCCAGCAATGCGCGTAACCTACTCGGCACGTATTCACACTCCTAAAGACATTCGTGCGGTAATGAGTGCTGATAACAAAGATGCACTTTATAAGGACGGCGATTATCTATTTAATATGCCACAACCAATTTCGCCATACTTAATCGCAATTGGTGCAGGTAATTTAGAATTTAAAGCCATGTCTAAGCAAACGGGTATCTTTGCTGAGCCAACAATTTTAGATGCATCAGTTGCTGAGTTTAACGACACGCAAGCGATGATCGATAAAACTAACGCGATGTACGGCGAATACGCATGGGGTCGTTATGACTTATTAATGCTACCGCCAAGCTTCCCATTTGGTGGCATGGAAAACCCACGTTTATCATTCATTACACCAACGGTTGTTGCTGGCGATAAAAGCTTAGTAAACCTAATTGCTCACGAACTTGCTCACTCTTGGTCTGGTAACTTAGTAACCAATGCGACATGGGAAGATTTATGGCTAAACGAAGGTTTCACGTCTTACGTTGAAAACCGCATTATGGAAGAAGTGTTTGGTCGTGACCGTGCAGTGATGGAACAAGCGCTTGATGCAGCCGGCTTACGTGCATTACTTAAAACTCTACCAGCACCAGATACGCGTCTTAACTTAAAACTTAATGGCCGCGATCCTGATGATGCATTTAGCTCAGTGCCTTACACTAAAGGTCAGCTTTTCTTAATCTATCTAGAAAACAAATTTGGCCGTGATAAGTTTGACCCATTCGTAAAGGGTTACTTTGACCAATTTGCGTTTAAGTCTCTTACAACAGCGCAATTTGTTACTTACTTAAAAGCTAACTTGATCGCAAAATATCCAGGCGTTGTGAGCATGGATAAAGTTAATGAGTGGATCTTTGAGCCTGGTTTACCAAGCGATGCCCCTAACCCAACGTCTGATGCTTTCGATAAAGTTGATGCTGTAACCAAAACATGGTTAAACGGCGAAATTAGTGCAGCCCAGTTACCAACAGCGGATTGGTCAGTTCACGAGTGGCTACACTTTTTGAATAACCTACCTCGCGATTTAAGCATTGAAAAAATGACTGAGCTTGATAATCAATTCAACCTTACACAGTCAACTAATGCTGAGCGTGCTTTCGCATGGTTTATGCTAGCGGTAGGTAATGGTTATCAACCAATTTACCCAGCGCTTGATGAACACCTATCAGGCATCGGTCGTCGTAAATTAATTGTGCCACTCTATAAAGCACTTATTAAAAACGGCAAAAAAGACTGGGCGCATGATGTGTACTTAAAAGCACGTCCGGGTTACCACCCACTTGCACAAGGTACTGTTGACGACTTATTTGCAAAGTAAGTCATCAAACACAAAAAAGGCGCTGCAATCAGCGCCTTTTTTAATTATTTTATTAGTTACTTACTTTTTGTAAGAACGCACGGCGCTCTTCAGGGCTTGCTTGTTGCCACCAAAACTCAAGCATCGCAGCTGCACTTGGCATATTTTTCAAACCCGCTTGTCCGCCGGGTACTTTTGCAGGCAATGTGACAGGGACTGCTGTCGTAGGCTTATTGCTTGTACTTGTAGCAGCAACTGGGGCACTGGCCACTGCTTGTACAGGCGCGCTAGCTGCACGATAGCTAACGATCGATAACGGCACAGCAAGTTCACTGCCCTTGGCTTTTAAGCTTACTTGCGGTGATTCAGCAAACACTTCTGCCGCAACAGCATTACTGGCACGATTAAACACTAGGTCATAGTCTTTGCCGCTCTCTACTGTGAGCTCAACCCAAAATGGCTCTGACTCAACAACTTGGTGGTCATCATAACCTTGCTCGTAAAGATCGGTATATTTCATCTTCACTTGGTAAGTACCAGGAGCAAGTTCAACATCGTCAACACGACTGAAAAACGACTGCTCAATAAGTCGCTCTCCGACTTGTAAGGGTACAAACTCTTCTGGAAAGTGAATAGTCTCAGCGACACTACTTAAACTATTTAATAGCATTAACGCACTACTCAGTAATACTAACTTACGCATGTTCACTCCTTGGTTGTTCAATTTACGGCAGTTTCAGTTTGACACTGCAAATAAAGTTTGTCATTAGTGGGCGGTCATTTAACCACATTTATAAGAGAGCTAAGTATGAGCCAAGAGACTATTTTTACAAAGATTATTAACCGAGAGATCCCTGCTGATATTGTATATGAAGACGAGTTGTCTTTAGCTTTTAAAGATATTAACCCACAAGCCCCTTTTCATGTGCTGATCATCCCAAAAACACCAATAGCGACGATTAATGATGTTACAGAAGAAAATGCATCTTTAGTCGGTCATTTATATGTGGTTGCTGCCAAACTTGCCAAACAGTTTGGCTTTAGTGAAGACGGTTTTCGCGTCGTAATGAACTGTAATGACCATGGCGGACAAACTGTGTACCATATACACCTACATATGCTGGCAGGTAAAACAATGGGCTGGCCTCCGTATCAAGACAAGAAAAAAACCAATCTCTAATATTTTAGTATGTAAAAATATGTAAAAGGTAGAACAAAGATACTGTTTTTGTCTATAATAGTGACAGATCAGCTAGTTAATGTATTGCAATTAGTTAACTAGCTGTATTTTTTGACACAAAATAGACACAAACTGTACTTTTCCTGCACAAGTCTCAGAAATTTCTAATACGAAAGGGGTGGATTGCGTGATAGGATGCAATTGTCAACTTTTTTCAAGAGTGAATAAATATGAGTAGTTCAGCCTTTTTATTATTAGATCCAGAACCGATTAACACGATTGGTGTAAATGTATTAGAACCATTGTTAAAAACACAAGGACTTACTGTGACAACTGGTACTGATATTTCTGAAGTACCTGAAGGCACACGATTGCTATTCATTGAAACGTCAAGTACAGATCCGTGGGGAAAACTAAAGGAGCAATTAGTTAATCTACGAATTAAATGCGATATTGTTTTATTTAATCTAGATGAAAACCCAGAACTAGCTAATCGCGCTCTTCTAAGTGGCATAAGAGGTGTATTTTACACCACGGATAACGCCGATGTGCTAATGAAAGGCATTCGTTTGTTACTTGAAGACCAACTCTGGTACCGTCGTGATATTATGTGTAATGCACTTAACCGTATGTTGCAGTTTAACAAAGACGCACTACATAAATTAACAGACGGTGATATCGAACCAGTTAAGCTTACCAAACGTGAAAAAGCTATTATTTCATTAATGAGTAAAGGTTCGAAAAACAAAGAAATAGCTGAAGATTTAAGTATTAGTCCGCATACAGTGAAAACTCACTTATACAGTGCATTTAGAAAAACTAAGTGTCGTAATCGTATTGAGTTACTATCTTGGGCTCAGCAAAACATTCCTGACGAAATTCGTTAAACGAAATACCCTACTTGTTAAAACAGACGCTACTGCGTCTGTTTTTGTTTCTGGTTGCTAATCACTGTAATTGACTTTATGCTCAAACTGATTGCCAAACACTGGAAATACAATGCTCGACTCAGCTACTTTATATTACGCCAGCGCTGCCATGATGGCAGTAATGACCCTTCTTAATTACCTTACTTGGCGAACCAACAATAAGACTCCGGGCACCTTACTCTATATTTTTTATCCACTTGTGATGTTTGCATCAGTAATGAGTTTTGCACTACATGGCCATATTAATAACCTTGCCAGTGTTGCCATTGCAAATACTCTACTGTTTAGTGCCTCAATCATCCATGTACTCGCAATTTGTCAGTTTTTGAATGCCAAATGCGTTGGCTTTAAAACCTTTGTTTCGATCACAGTCGCTTTAGCTATCACTATGATTTACCTTGCTACTGACAGCGCAGAGTTACGCAGCCGAATATTGGTTTCTGACCTTCAACATATTGTTGAATCATTGTTTTTACTGGCTTTGTTTATTCGTAATGGCCGTAAAAGTTACCCTAATGGCAGTATTGTTTATATTTTAATTCTCAGCATTATCCTAGCGGTGTTTACTGGCCGTACTTTAATGATGGGAGATATTACAACCGCCAACCTATTATCTGCAGACTGGTTTAGTTTCACTTTATTTATTAATGGCGTAATAGCTCCAATGTTCTATGCTACAGGCATGGCACTACTATGTAATGAAAGGCGTGAGCAAAACCTTAATCAACTCACCGAAAAAGCCCATAAAGATTTAGAAATAAGAGGTTTGTTCTTATCAACTATTAGTCATGAAATTCGCACACCGTTAAACGGTATTTTAGGTAGTGCACAGTTGATCATGAACCAATCGAGTGACCCCCGTGATAAACCTTATTGCGAAGCAATTATTAACTCCGCTGAATCATTAAATTTATTAGTAGATAAAGTTCTCGACTACGCCAGCTTAGATCAACGAGATGAAGCACTTTATGAAGAGGATGTTGAGTTTAAAACTTGGCTAAATAATCTTTGCCTACTTCTCAGCCCCCTAGCGGAACAAAAACACTTAAAGTTTGAGTTGATATATGATTTGCCAGAACAGGCATGTTATTACTGCGACCAACAAAAACTCAGGCAAGTTATTATAAACTTAGTAGGTAACGCAATTAAGTTTACTGACCAAGGAGCCGTAAAGATTCATGTGAAGCTTCTTAATGAAGGCCAACTAGACCACCTAGTTAGAGTAAGTGTGATTGACTCAGGCCCTGGTATTGAAGATGAAGAAATAGCCTACCTCACTGAACCATACGTGCAAAGTAGTGCAGGTAAAGAGAAAGGAGGCACAGGCCTTGGCTTAGCAATTACCAGCCGGCTACTCGAAAAGTTAGGCAGTAAACTCAACATAGAAAGTGAGCTTAAAAAAGGCAGTACTTTCAGCTTTGATATTTCACTTGCTATTGGTGAGCTTAGCCTAGTTGAACAGCGTCACCAATCAAAGGATTATGTTACTGGCCTAGACGTGTTATTAGTTGAAGATCTCGATTTAAATCAGAAAATTGCCATCGAATTTATGGCTGATGATGAGCATAAGATAAAACTTGCAAAAGATGGCAATAGCGCGATTGAACTGATGCAGAAACATCACTTTGATGTGGTATTACTCGATATGAATTTGCCTGATTTAACAGGGCAAGAAGTCTTAAAAAAGCTAAAAAATATCGACCATTTAAATCAACGCACGCCAGTATTAGCATTTACCGCTAGCCTCAGTCCAGATGAAATAAAAGAGTATTTATCACTAGGTATAAAAGATATTGTAGGCAAACCAATAAAGCAGCAGAAATTACGTCAAGCTCTGAGCGATTCACAAACAAACCAATCTGCGAGTATCGCGGTGGAATTACGAGATACACTTTACGATGAAACGGCAGCTGCTACATTGATAAGCTCATTCAGCGAGGATGAGGTATCATCGATTTACAATGAGTTTGTTTTATCTGCTAGAAATAAACTCATTCGTTGTCAACAACTTGTAGATGATGACAAAGAGCAGTGCATCAAACTGATTCACCGTCAAGCAAGCACAGCATTGCAGCTAGGATTTAATCGATACGGTACAGAGCTGAAGCGCATCGAACGTAAGTTGCTTGATAACAAGCCCTTAAAAGAACTATTAACCGAAGCCCTAATACTTTGGCAAGAAAGTCTACAAGCTTACCTTAAGCATGCTAGGCGTGAGTTATCATAGCGGTAAGCGAGCATTGTAGGCGCGATTTTATATCGCGCAATATTCAAAAGATAACGCGCGAAATAAATTTCACGCCTACATCAAAACATGGAACGACTTTAGCCGTGAAATGTTTTTCGGCGCTAAAGTAGACCTTGGCTAAAGCCTACAAATAACACGATTCGGCTTCAAACTGATTGTGATATGATTACTTAAAACTTACTTTTTCAGGCATAAAAAAACACGCTTTCGCGTGTCTAGTATTACATATTAATTTTTAATTTCAGTTGGTTGCGGGAGCTGTGAGTTTTGAGGACGAACCGACGACCTTCGGCTCTGAACCTGAATTTCAGGCATAAAAAAACACGCTTTCGCGTGCCTACTTATCAAACTCATTTAATTTTAATCTTCAATTTCAGTTGGTTGCGGGAGCTGTGAATTTTGAGAGCGAACCGACGACCTTCGGCTCTGAACCTGAATTTCAGGCATAAAAAAACACGCTTTCGCGTGCCTACTTATCAAACTCATTTAATTTTAATCTTCAATTTCAGTTGGTTGCGGGAGCCGGATTTGAACCGACGACCTTCGGGTTATGAGCCCGACGAGCTACCAGGCTGCTCCATCCCGC
>NZ_JANHZR010000021.1:0-6670 GCF_041414715.1 Pseudoalteromonas sp. DY56-GL22
ATCAGCTATCAGCTATCAGCTATCAGCTATCAGCTATCAGCTATCAGCTATCAGCTATCAGCTATCAGCTATCAAAAACATAAAACCTGAGAGATCAATGTAAAGCTATTTCAGTTCATTAACACAAAGAACTAAACCTCTATCTCGATCTGCTAAAAACTGACGGCTGAAAGCTGACAGCTCTAAAAAACAAAAAACCGCTGTAGAGACCAAGCAACTACAGCGGTTTTTACGAAATCAAAGCCGTTAAAAATTAATGCTCTTCATTAACGATATTGAGATTATACTTTGGAATTTCAACCACTAAATCTTCATCTTTGATCACCGCTTGGCAACCTAGGCGTGATTCAGGCTCAAGACCCCATGCTTTATCTAGCATGTCGTCTTCAAGCTCATCACTCTCATCTAAAGAGTCAAAGCCTTCACGAATGATTAAGTGGCATGTTGTACATGCACATGATTTTTCACAAGCATGTGGAATGCTAATACCATTTTTTAGTGCAACATCTAATACAGTTTCACCTGTAGGAGCTTCAATAGCAGCGCCTTCTGGGCATAACTCTTCGTGTGGAAGAAAAATAATTTGTGGCATACCTTACCTCGTTAAACTTCGTCTACTGACTGCCCTTGCAGCGCTTTTTTGATTGATGCATCCATTCTGCGAGCAGCAAATTCGCTACTTGCATTGTCTACAGCTTCAATCGCTGCTTTAATTTCTGCAGGTGTTGTTGCGCTTTCGCGTACGGCAACAAGTTTAGCAATTTCTGCTTTTAACGCACCTAATTCTTGTTCGTCAAGTAATGCACTGTCGGTTGCCAGTGATGCTTCAAGTGCTTCAACAACACGTAACGCTTCAACTTGTTGCTCTTTAAGCATACGCGCTTGCATGTCGTCTTTCGCGTTAGTCATTGACTCTTTAAGCATGTTTGCAACTTGGTCGTCCGATAAACCAAACGATGGTTTGACCTGAATTTCAGCTTGCACACCCGTTGATTTTTCCATTGCCGATACACTTAATAGGCCATCAGCATCTACTTTAAAGGTTACGCGAATATGCGCAGCACCGGCTGCCATGGCCGGAATACCTTTTAAGCTGAACTTAGCCAATGAACGACAATCGTCAACTAGCTCACGCTCACCTTGAAGTACATGCAGTGACATAGCAGTTTGACCATCTTTGAAAGTAGTAAACTCTTGTGCACGTGCAACAGGGATCGTGGTGTTACGTGGAATAATTTTTTCAACCAAGCCACCCATGGTTTCAAGACCTAGCGACAGTGGCAATACGTCTAATAGCAACATGTCTGAATCTGGCTTATTGCCAACCAATACATCTGCTTGCAGTGCTGCACCGAGTGCAACTACGCGATCTGGGTCGATAGAAGTCAGTGGCTCTTTATCAAAAAATGCAGCAACTTGAGAGCGTACAATTGGCATACGAGTCGAGCCGCCAACCATTACAACTTGTAGTACTTCTTCGTTCTCGATACCGGCATCTTTAACCGCACGGCGACAAGAACGTAGTGTTTTCTTCACAAGGCTAAGAGCAAGCTCATCAAACGTTTCGCGGGTTACTTCAACTTTGTGGCTTTGACCGTCAAACTCTAAACCTACATTCACAGTTTGGTATTGGCTTAGTGCTTCTTTACACGCTTTTGCTTTATTGATGAATAAACGCAATACCGATGCAGAAAGCTCGCTCACACCGGTTTGTGTTTTAAAGTATTCAACTAGTAGCGAGTCAAAATCGTCACCACCAAGGCTTGAGTCACCGCCTGTAGCAAGTACTTCAAATACACCTTGGTGTAAACGTAAAATAGAAATATCGAAGGTACCGCCACCTAAATCGTATACGGCGATAATACCTTCTTGGCCTGAATCAAGACCATAAGCAACAGCCGCAGCTGTTGGCTCGTTTAATAAACGTAATACCTTAATACCAGCAAACTCGGCAGCATCTTTGGTGCTTTGACGCTGAGCATCATCAAAATAAGCTGGCACAGTAATAACTGCACCTAAGATATCTTGACCTGCAAAGCTGTCTTCTGCGCGCAGTTTCAATGCTTTTAAGATTTCACTCGATGCAGTAACAGGGCTAATTGCACCTGCAACTGTGCTGATTGCTAATGAGCCATCATGCTCACAAAATTCGTACGGCAGTTGACCATAGCTTTTTTCGATTTCAGCCTGAGTTTTACCTAAAAAACGCTTAACCGAGATTAGTGTGTTTGCAGGGTCTTGAGTTGCAGCTGCAGCCGCTCGCTCACCAACCACAATACTATCTGCTTGGTATTGAACAACCGATGGTAGCATCGCATTGCCTGCTAAATCAGTCAGTGTGCGCGCTTCGCCGCTTTGCACTGTTGCAACTAACGAGTTAGTTGTACCAAGGTCAATACCGACTGCTAATTTGTGCTCATGTGGTGCCGCGCTCTGCCCCGGCTCAGCAATTTGCAATAATGCCATAATGCTCTTTTTAAACTCTTAAATAGCTGTTGTGTAACAACTAACGATTAATCATCAAATAAACTGTCTTCAATACGCTCTAGTTCATCGCGTAACTTATAAACAAACTTCAATTTACGAATATTGTCAGCGGCAGCTTGCCATTGTTGCTCATCATTACTCGCCAGCTGAGCGGCTAATTCACTGCTGTATTGTTTATCGAGCTGTTTAATTTGCGCTTCAAACTGGGCAATTGCTGCATCAGGATCTGCGGCATTTTCAAGTTCTTCTAATTCTTCACGCAGCTCCATTTGCTGCATTAAGAATAGCGGGTCTTGCAATGTTTGTTGCTCGGCGCGAATATCTACACCAAGCTCGCTTAGCATGTACTCAGCACGTTTTACCGGGTGTTTTAAAGTTTGTAATGCATCATTGATTTCTGCTGCATTTTGCACAGCAAGTAATTTGTCACGGCTGCTAGAGCTTGCGTGGCGATCTGGGTGAACTGCACGTTGCAGCTCAAGGTAGTGTTTATTAATAGTCGCTAAATCAATGTTGTAATCTACTGGAATTGCAAATAACTCAAAGTAACGCATTACATAATCCAACTCGGTAAACAGGAAAGAACAAAGCCCTACATAGGCAGGGCTTCAAGCAAAGAAAGTTTTTTAAGCTTAAACGGTGAAGCTTTCGCCGCAACCACACTCATCGGCTTGGTTCGGGTTGTTAAATTTAAACCCTTCGTTCAAACCTTCTTTGGTGTAATCAAGCTCAGTACCATCAATGTAGACTAAGCTTTTGGCGTCAACGATCACTTTCACACCACGGCTTTCAAAAATTTCGTCGCCGTCTGCTAACTCATCAACAAACTCAAGAACATAAGCAAGACCTGAACAGCCCGTCGTTTTAATGCCAACGCGTAGGCCAATGCCTTTGCCGCGATTTGCTAAAAATGATTCTACGCGGTTTGCTGCCGCATCTGTCAATGTCACTGCCATGAATTTATCTCTTACTTCGCTTGTTTGCTTTTGTAGTCAGCAATTGCTGCTTGAATCGCGTCTTCTGCTAAAATTGAACAGTGAATTTTCACTGGCGGTAATTCAAGCTCAGCACTGATATCAGTGTTTTTGATTGTTGCAGCTTCATCTAATGTTTTGCCTTTTACCCACTCAGTTACAAGTGAAGAAGAAGCGATTGCGCTACCACAACCATATGTTTTGAATTTTGCGTCTTCAATTACACCTTCTGGTGATACTTTGATTTGCAATTTCATTACGTCACCACATGCTGGTGCACCCACCATACCTGTTGCAACTGACGGATCATTTTTGTCTAAAGCACCCACGTTACGTGGATTTTCAACATGATCGATTACTTTATCACTATAAGCCATAATACTATCCTCACTACCTGCTAGCGGCGGCGATCACTGATTAGTGATGCGCCCACTCAACTGAATCTAAATCAATACCTTCTTGATGCATTTCCCATAGAGGAGACATCTCACGTAAACGGCCGATCGAGTTTTTGATTAGTTCAACGGTGTAATCAATCTCTTCTTCAGTCGTAAAGCGGCCAATGCTGAAACGAATTGAGCTGTGTGCCAACTCGTCATTACGGCCTAATGCACGTAGTACATAAGAAGGCTCTAAGCTTGCTGAGGTACAGGCTGAACCTGATGAAACAGCAATGTCTTTAACAGCCATTAATAACGACTCACCTTCAACAAAGTTGAAGCTGATATTTACAATACCTGGAACTGAGTGACTTGGTTCACCATTGAAGTAAACTTCGTCCATATCAGCCATGATGCCATCGATCAGGCGCTTACGAAGTGCGCTGATGTGTGCATGGTCTTTTTCGAAATCTTCTTTAGCGATTCTAAATGCCGCACCCATACCAACTAATTGGTGAGTAGCTAGTGTGCCTGAACGCATACCACGCTCATGACCACCACCGTGCATTTGCGCTTCTAAACGTGCGCGAGGCTTACGACGAACATAAAGTGCGCCTACACCTTTCGGGCCATATACTTTGTGGCCAGAGAACGACATGAAATCTACTTTTAACTGTTGCACGTCGATAAGTACTTTACCTGCGCTTTGTGCAGCATCTACGTGGAACATAATTTTGCGCTCACGGCACATTTCGCCGATTGTCGCGATATCTTGGATAACACCTAGCTCGTTATTTACGTGCATTACGCTCACAAGTACTGTGTCGTCACGCATTGCAGCTTCAAGCTTTTTAAGGTCAAGTAAACCGTTTTCTTCAACGTCCATATAGGTTACTTCGAAACCTTGACGTTCTAGTTCACGACACGTATCAAGCACTGCTTTGTGCTCTGTTTTAACAGTGATAACGTGCTTGCCTTTCTTCTTATAGAACTGCGCAGCACCTTTAATTGCTAGGTTATTTGATTCTGTAGCACCTGAAGTGAAAACAATTTCACGCGGGTCAGCGTTGATCAGATCAGCAATATCTGTACGTGCTTGATCAACGGCTTCTTCTGCTTGCCAACCAAAACGGTGTGAGCGTGATGCAGGGTTACCAAAATTACCGTCCATAGTCAGGCATTGCATCATTTCTTTTGCCACACGTTCATCAACAGGCGTGGTTGCTGCGTAATCTAAATAAATCGGTAACTTCATTTCTCTCTCCGCTTTCGTCAAGCTACAGTTGACAGCTTACTTGAATGTTTTCCAGTTGCTTAATTGCATTGTTGATGCTGTTATCTTGGCGCGATGCGACTTCTTTCACATCTGACTTTTCCACCAATTCAGCAAGGGTAATACTATTTAAAAACTCTTCGATACGTGCGCTTAAGTCCGACCATAAGGTATGAGTCAAACAACGCATGCCGCTTTGGCAGCCACCCGTTGCATTGTGGCAACGTGTTGCATCAACAGACTCATCAACGGCGTTAATCACATCGCCGACAGAAATTTCGTTCGCTTCTCGACCTAGTAAATATCCGCCACCTGGGCCACGCACAGAGGTCACAAGGCCGTTTTTACGTAAACGGGCGAATAGTTGCTCAAGGTAAGATAACGAAATCTCTTGGCGTTCAGAAATATCGGCAAGAGGCACTGCACCCACATTTGTATGTAGTGCAACATCCAACATGGCGGTTACTGCGTATCTGCCTTTTGATGTTAACTTCATGGAGCCCCCGATGTTACTGCACGCTAAGGTGTGCAAATTTTAATTACCAGACCAAAATAGTCAAGTATTATCACTTGATAAAAATTGATACTTGCCATTGATAAAACCGAATACTTGACAAAAACAGTCAAGTAATGGGTACATTGTAATTACCTGAGTAATTTAGTCAAGTATTATACTTATAACCTGTGATTATTTAATAGACTTATTAATAGAGGTAAGAATACCGCGTAAGATGTTCATCTCAGCTTCTTCTGGACGTGCGCGGTTAAATAAACGACGTAGTTTAGTCATCACCATGCCTGGGTGCTGTTTGATGATAAAACCTGTGTCGTTTAGCGTTTGCTCTAGATGCTCATAGAAAAGCTCAGTTTGCTTCGCATTTGGGTAGGTTACTTCGTCTTCTTCTTGTACTTTTGGCTGTTTATTTAAATATGCCATACGTGTTTCATAACACAGTGTTTGCACGGCCATCGCGAGATTTAACGAGCTGTACTCAGGATTTGCAGGAATACATACGTGGTAGTTACATTGTTGTAGTTCTTCGTTCGTTAAACCACTATTTTCGCGACCAAATACGAGTGCAACAGGACCCTGTTCAGCCTCAGCCACTAACTTTTCACCACATTCACGCGGCTCAACCATTGGCCAAGATAAAGTACGTGAGCGTGCGCTGGTACCAATTGTTAAGCCACAATCAGCAATCGCATCTGCCAGTGTATCAACAACCACTGTTTTACCTAAAACATCAGTTGCACCAGCTGCAAGCGCACTCGCATGACTGTCAATCTCACAAGCAGGATCAACAAGATATAAATTTGATAAGCCCATCGTTTTCATAGCACGTGCCGCTGAGCCAATATTACCAGAATGTGATGTGTTAACTAATACGATACGAATATCATCAAGTGTCATTGCGTTGTTACTTACTGAAAGTCAAAAATTGCCGGGATTATAACATAGCTATCAGCTATCAGCTATCAGCTATCAGCTATCAGCTATCAGCTATCAGCTATCAGCTATCAGCTATCAGCTATCAGCTATCAGCTATCAGCTATCA
>NZ_JANHZR010000022.1:0-4190 GCF_041414715.1 Pseudoalteromonas sp. DY56-GL22
CCTAGAACCTAGAACCTAGAACCTAGAACCTAGAACCTAGAACCTAGAACCTAGAACCTAGAACCTAGAACCTAGAAGTATTCATTAACTATTTTGCAAAAACCTGTCACAAGTGAGCGTTTACTAAACACTCAGTCTTGCGAACATTTGGTTGCCATGCTTTAATTAGGCAGCGTAAAAATAAACAGTTGTGGTTTTATTTTAACTGGACGTTTTAAGAATAATTATTTGGGAAATAACAATGGCGCTAAGCTGTAAAACAATTGTAACGTCATTTGCGTTACTAGCAATGACTGGCTGTACAATAATCCCCGGTAGCCATTTTGAAGGAATCGAATCGGGTGAACAAATTGACAACCTTGAGAAGGAGCTCGATAAAGTTAATATCCAAATCATCGACTCTTCTCTAATCAACCAACAAAAGCAAACTAAAACGAAACCAGCGTTACCATCAAGCCTTGATGGCATCGACACCTCTGATTATCAATACAAATTAGGTGTTGGCGATGTAATCACAATCGGTGTATGGGACCATCCTGAATTAACCATACCTGCTGCAGTTCAACGTACTGCTGAATTCGACGGTTTCCGCGTTCAAGCCGACGGCACAATTACCTTTGCTTACGCTCCAGATATTCAAGCAGCTGGTAAAACAGTGCAACAAGTTCATAAGGAACTCGTTAAACGCTTAAGTCGTGTAATCGAAGACCCACAAGTAGATATTAAAATTGTTGGTTTTAGAAGCCAAAAAGCCTATGTGACAGGTGAGGTGAACAAACCTGGTGTGCTCCCTGTAACCGAAGTACCACTTACTCTAATTGACGCACTTAACCAAGCCGGTGGTTTAACCGAAGCAGCAGATTGGCGCACAGTTACATTTACACGTGGCGATAAAACAGAAATGATCCAACTTGATGACTTTTATGCTCATGGTGATATCTCGCAAAACCGTTTATTAAAACATGGCGATATTGTGCATGTTAATCGTAACGATATGCAAAAAGTATTTGTATTAGGCGATGTAAAACGTGCTGGTACAGTGGGTGTTAATCGTTATGGTTTAAATTTAGCGCAAGCCTTAAGTGATGCCGGCGGCTTAAACGAAAACACAGCTGACGCAAATGGCGTGTTTGTATTACGTAAACGCAACTTAGAAACCGATGGCATTATTGCTGATGTATATCAACTACATGCTAAAAATGTTGCGGCATTAGTGCTTGCTGAGCAGTTTGAGTTACAGCCGCACGATATTGTGTATGTAACTTCAGCGCCGCTAGCGCGTTGGAACCGCGTAATTAGCTTATTATTACCATCGGTAAGCACAGTTGATTCAATCAATGATGTTACTAGCTCAAATTAAGGGTTAAGACGTATGTTTGATTCTGTATTAGTTGTGTGTGCAGGCAATATTTGCCGAAGCCCAACCGCTGAATATGTATTAAAAAGTAAACTACAAGGTAAAAATGTTAGCGTGTCTTCAGCAGGCTTAACGGCCCTTGAAGGCAAGCATGCAGATGCACAAGCACAGCAAATTGCAACACAACATGGTATTGATATGAGCGAGCATCAGGGCAGGCAAATCACCTCAGCCCTTGTTGCACAGCACAGCGTTATTTTAGTGATGGAAAAGCGCCATATAAACGACTTGTGTGCTCGTTACCCGCAAGCACGTGGTAAAACATTTTTGCTAGGTAAATGGGTCGACGATAAAGAAATACCCGACCCGTACCGTCAAAGCCAAGAGGCTTTTGAGCACGTTTACGCATTAATCGATAGCGCATGTAGCGCTTGGCAAAAGTATTTATAAGGAAAGGCTAGTACATGAATGCTCAGCCCACTGCATTAGCAGCAAGTAAAAACCAAAATAGAAGTCAAGAAACGCAATCGCAAGAAATAGATCTACTCGCATTACTAGGTACTTTACTCGACCGTAAATGGTTTATCGTTATTGTAACAGCTATATTCGCTATTATAGGCGTAGCTGTTGCGGTATTAAGCACTCCTATTTATAAAGCAACAGCACTTGTTCAAGTTGAAGAAAGCAGCCCGTCAGTACCAGGTCTTGATGATATGGCAGGTATGTTCGAAAGTAGTAGTGCTGCTGTAACCGAGATTGAGCTGTTAAAATCGCGCTCGGTGATTGGTGAAGCGGTTGATACCCTAAAGCTTGATATAGTTGCAGAGCCTAAATTATTCCCTGTGATTGGCGGTAAAGTTTATCGCAGTTTTGCTGCTGAGTCCGAAGGCGATATAGCTGAGCCATTTTTAGGCTTAAGCAGTTATGCCTGGGGCGGTGAGAGTATCAATATTTTCAGATTTAACGTACCTAAAGGGTTTTTAGGTGAATCATTTGAATTAGTAGTAGGTGAAGGTAAAACATTTGAGCTTTTTAATCCGGACGGTGATTTTGTTTTAAAAGGTACGGTTGGTAAAGATCAAAGCGCTGGCTTTTATGAGTTAACCATTCGCGATTTGAATGCACGGCCTGGAACTGTTTTTACATTAGCTAAGAAAAATCGCTATAGAACTATTGTTGAACTACAGCAAGAGATTGGTGCCAGCGAAAAAGGTAAAGATTCTGGCATAATTGCAATGTCGTACGAACACAAAAGTGCAGCGCACGCAGAAAAAGTACTTGATAGAGTGTCACAAATTTATGTACGCCGTAATGTTGAGCGTAACAGTGCAGAAGCACAAAAGTCACTCGAGTTTTTAGAAGTCCAGCTTCCAGAAGTTAAAAAGCAACTTGAATACGCAGAAGAGCGTTTTAACGATTATCAAATTAAACGTCAATCAATCAACATCAGCTTAGAAACTCAAGGTGTACTTGAGCAGGTAGTTGAACTTGAAACTAAATTACAAGAGTTAGAACTAAAACGTTTAGAGCTAAGCCGTAAATTTAAAGAAAGCCACCCAACCTACCAAGGGGTGCTAGAGCAGATTGAAGCGGTAGAAAAACAAAAACAAAAGCTAGTTGGCGAAGTTGGTAACTTACCAGAAACACAGCAAGAGCTATTACGTTTAAAACGCGACGTAGAAGTAAGTAACCAAATTTACACCTTATTACTTGGTAAAACCCAAGAGCTAGATATTGTACGTGCCGGTACGGTAGGTAATGTACGTGTGGTCGATGCTGCTGCGGTAGATACTACCGAGCCTGTTAAGCCGAAAAAGGCAATTATAGCTGTTGTGGCAACTTTGCTTGGTGGCTTTTTAGCTGTGGCAATAGTGCTAATTCAAAAAGCAATGCACCGCGGTGTTGAAGACCCAACAGAGATAGAAAGCATTGGCTTACCTGTTTATGCATCTGTCCCGTATTCAGACTTTCAAGATAAGCTAACTGGCTTTAACCGTGCCCGTAAAGTTAAAGATAAGCCTAAGTCAATCCTTGCGGTAGATAACCCAGCTGATTTATCTATTGAAGCACTACGTAGTCTGCGTACTAGCCTACACTTTGCAATGATGGAGGCCAAAAACAACATAATCGCAATATCTGGCCCAAGCCCTGGTGTGGGTAAATCGTTTATCTCGGTAAACCTAGCAGCAGTATTAGCGCAAAGCGGTAAAAAGGTGTTGATTATCGATGCTGATATGCGTAAAGGTTATTTACAAACTCAGTTCGGTATGAAGTGGGATGACGGTTTAAGTGACTTACTCTCTGGCCGATTAAACCTTGAACAA
The DNA here is from genome assembly GCF_041414715.1 of Pseudoalteromonas sp. DY56-GL22. Lineage (NCBI taxonomy): Bacteria > Pseudomonadati > Pseudomonadota > Gammaproteobacteria > Alteromonadales > Pseudoalteromonadaceae > Pseudoalteromonas > Pseudoalteromonas sp. DY56-GL22. The sequence goes on from NZ_JANHZR010000022.1 coordinate 3,682, forward strand.
GTAACTAAAACGTCCCAAGTTGAAGGGTTAGATGTGATAACCCGTGGTCAAATACCACCAAATCCATCTGAGCTATTAATGCATCGCAACTTTAGTAAGATGGTTGCAGAGGTAAGTGGCAAGTACGACATTGTTATTGTTGATACACCACCTATTTTAGCGGTTACCGACCCTGCAATTGTGAGTGCTCATGCTGGTAGTACATTATTAGTAACGCGCTTCGGTCAAAACCATTTACGTGAAATTGAACTAACTCGTAATCGCTTTGAACAAAACGGCATAGACGTAAAAGGTGTTGTATTTAATGGTGTAGTACGTAAAGCAAGCAATGCATACGGTTACTATGGTTATTACAACTACGAATATAAATCTGATAAGTAATTAAATACGTTCTAGGTTCTACTTGACTCAATTGTCACCACGAAAAGTGTGTTGAAGAACCTAGAACCTAGAACCTAGAACCTAGAACCTAGAACCTAGAACCTAGAACCTAGAACCTAGAACCTAGA
>NZ_JANHZR010000023.1:0-2447 GCF_041414715.1 Pseudoalteromonas sp. DY56-GL22
AATTGGTAGACACAAGGGATTTAAAATCCCTCGCTGGTAACAGCGTGCCGGTTCAAGTCCGGCCCCGGGCACCATTTATATAAAATACCTCTTCTTTATTTCATTTATATTTCTTTTTATAACCTCATCTAACTATTTTTTTATTGCCAAAATAGCTCTATAGTTTCCTTAGTCTTTTAAATAAGCAAATGCGTTTTCAAGTTTTCAGCACTACTGAATTCACTAAATAGGATCAATGAAAGAGAATGGAGCAATTTAAACGTGGCTTAAATCAGTTCTGGGTAGGCGCCGTATTTGGTCTTTGTCTAGCGATCTCGTTAGTACTTATTCCTGTTGCGATTATTATGTCGAACATTAACGACGTTCTGAAAATTCATGAGGTGAGCGTGCTTGTTGATAAAGTATCGACGGTCTTCGATAAATCAGAACAAGTAATTAGTAATGCCAAAGCAGCGCTAACCGATTTTGATAATGACGTGGTGATGGATATGCTCACTGCTGTGCAATCTTATCAGCAACAATCGCAGCCATTATTAACCGCAGAGCAAAAGCAAGCATTAAAAGCGCAAATTAAAGGGCAGCTTGTTACTAAGCTTGAGCCCAAACTTAACGAGCAACAAATTACATTCATATTGTCTGTTTTCGAAAAGTTAACAAATACAAAAAAGGGAGCACAAACGCTCCCTAAATAAGAATTTACTTAACTAGATTATTCACGCCATGCGCCTTTAGGAATGGTTTGATCTAGCTTTTTGTTTTGCGAAGGATCAAAAGTAGGTAATTTACCTGCCTTACGTTGGGTGTTGTAATCCTTCGCGAGCCAAATAACGACGCCCGATAACATAAACAAAGCGATGACGTTAACGATAGCCATTAGACCCATAGAGACATCGGCAAGGGTCCAAACTAATGGTAATTCTCCAAGCGCACCAAACATCACCATACCAAGTACCAGTAATCGGAAGATCAACATACCCGATGCATGGTTATGCTCTAAGAACAATAAATTGGTTTCGGCATAAGAATAATTAGCAACAATCGAGGTAAATGCAAAAAACAAAATTGCAATTGCAACAAAGGTGGCACCCCAGCTACCAACATGTTCTTCAAGGGCAGCTTGTGTTAACGCAATGCCAGTCACACCTGAATCAGGTATAAGCTGTTGTGATAATAAAATAAGGGCTGCAGTTGCAGTACATATAATAATTGTATCTACAAATACGCCGAGCATTTGTACATAACCTTGTGAGGCTGGGTGCGGTGGGTTAGGTGTTGCCGTTGCAGCAGCATTTGCAGCGCTACCCATACCAGCTTCATTAGAGAATAAGCCACGCTTAATACCCTGGATCATGGCCTGCATTACACCATAACCTATTGCACCCGCACCCGCTTGCTCGATACCAAAGGCACTATTAATAACATGCATAAATACATTAGGTAATAAATCGTAGTTTATGGCACATACATAAAGTGCAACTAACAAATAAGCCAGCGCCATAAATGGCACAACCATTTCTGCAAAACGTGAAATAGTTTTTAAGCCACCAAAAATGATAATACCTGACCCTAATACTAAGCCGATGCCTACAACATAGTTTGGAATACCAAATGCAACATTAAATGCAGCAGCAATAGAGTTTGATTGAACAGCATTAAATACCAAGCCAAAAGCAAGAATAAGGCAAAGAGAAAAGATCACACCCATCCAGCGTTTACCTAACCCATATTCCATATAATAAGCAGGGCCACCACGAAAGTTGCCATCTTCATCGACCGTTTTATATGCCTGAGCAAGGGTACTCTCGGCAAAACTTGTCGCCATACCTATTAATGCAATAAGCCACATCCAGAAAATTGCACCGGCACCGCCTAAATAAAGTGCAACGGCAACACCTGCCATATTACCCGTACCAACTCGCGCAGCTAAAGAAGTACAAAAAGCTTGGAATGAAGAAATGCCATCACCAGAACCTTGGCGGCTCTGAAACATCACTTTGATCATATGTGGGAATTGAGTGAATTGAATAAAACCGAGTCGAAGAGTGAAAAATAGCCCCGCAGCTATTAAAAGGTAAACCAGAATGTGACCCCAAAGGAGACCACTTATACTATTTATAATGTCTGTCATTTTTCTTGCCTTGTGAGCGAGTGGAAAATCTGCGGCGCAAGTTACCATAACAAGCGAGGAGAGTTTAGTTATTCTGCTAAAAAACATCAGTTATCCACAGGTGTTTGTGGGTAACTTGTTTGCATTTGGTGGGTATGTGATTAATTTGAAAATATTCAAAAAAACCTTCAAAAAGTGCTTGCGTTAAAAATCCATCTCCCTATAATGCGCATCCACTGACACGGCGGGCAGCAACGAAAGGTGCTGAACAAAGTGACAGAGAGTTAAGTAAAACTTCGGTTTAAAACGGTCTAAAAAGAAAGTTTAAAATTAAGTGTTG
>NZ_JANHZR010000024.1:0-2072 GCF_041414715.1 Pseudoalteromonas sp. DY56-GL22
CTGATGAGCGGTGTCACATCATTACTATCGGCCAAGGTATCAAGGCTAATCGTCGGTGCGGTAATGTCGATTTCACCCGTGGCACTGGCTGTTGCTGGGTTACCTGCTTGATCACTGACCGTCGCCGTAACCGTGTATTCTCCTTCTGCTAACAATGTGCTCGCCGCCACTGACCAAGTGCCATTGCTTTGCATCACGGTAGTGACTGTGTGGCTGTTGTTGTTTGCATCGGTAAAGACCACAGTGACTGTACTGCCTTGCGGGGCACTGGCTGTGCCACTAACTGTTGGCGTGGTGTCATTGGTGACGTCTAATGCATTTATATCAATCGCTGGCATGGTGGTATCAATGATACCTGTTCGTGTGGCCGTTCCATCAATGCCGTTTTCTGTCACGGTTGCGGTGACTGTAAAGTCGCCTTCAGCCAAAGCGCTGCTTGCTGTGACTGTCCATGTTCCGCCATTAACCGTGGTGGTTAATGTTTCTGCTGGGTTGATACCATCATCAATTACCACAGTCACTACGCTACCATTGACCGCATCACTGGTGCCGTTAATCGTCGGTGTCGTATCATTGGTTTCGCCAATGACATTAATCGTGATACTTGGTGCGGTGGTATCCAGCACCGCGGTGTCATTGGCGGTTGTTTCATTCCCCGCAGCATCGGTGATACTGGCATCAATGCTGATGCTGCCATTGTTTAATGGGCTTGGTACATCTGCTGACCATGTGCCATCTCCCAGTACCGTGGCTGTAAAGGTATAGGTGTTTGTGCCGTCTGAAACACTTAAGTTAACCACACTGCCCGCCGGCTCATTGCTGGTCCCACTGATTGTTGGGGTATCGTCGTTGATGGTACCCAAGCTGTCTATCGCTAAGCTCGGTGGCAAGGTATCGATGCTGCCACTGCCTGTATCGGTGCCAACGTTGCCTGCCGCATCAACAATCGTTGCTGTCACTGTATAAGCGCCATCAGGCAAGCTCGGTGCTGTGGCTTGCCACGACCCATCCGCTTGCACTGTGGCTGTGACGGTATGTGTATCGCTGTTGCTATCCACAATAGATAAGCTCACTACCGTTCCTGCTGGCTCAGTAGAGGTGCCCGTAATAAGTGGCGTGCTGTCATTACCCAAGCCAGTGTCGTTAACCACCACCACTGGGGTTGTGGTATCGATAGAGCCTGTGGCATTGACCGTCGTTGGGTTACCCGCTTCATCACTAATTGTTGCTGATACAGTGTAGCCACCTTCGGCGAGTCCATTTGGTACTTCCACGCGCCAATCACCGCTACTGTCAACGGTTGCGGTCAGTGTTTGTACGGTGCCATCATTATCTGTCACCGTTACCGTCACCGTGCCACCAATTTCATTACTGCGTCCTGTGAACTCAGGCGTCACATCACTGCCCGCCCCAACGCCCGTTAAGGTTAAGCTTGGTGCAATGGTATCAATGACCCCAGTCACCGTTTCTTCTGTAAGGTTACCCACCCCATCACGCACACTGGCGTCAACAGTAAATTGACCATCAGCTAAGACCGTTGTTGGACTCACTGACCAATTACCGCTGGCATCCACTGTCGCTGTCAGGGTGCTGCTATCACCATTGGCATCGGTGACGACCACGGTCACTTGTGCACCTTCACCTGCATCACTGGTACCACTGATGAGCGGTGTATTGTCATTTCCTATTGCATCCACATTAACGGTGAGTGTCGGTGGTGTACCATCAAAGTCACTTGAACTGATAGTACGTACATTGCCTGCAGCATCCGATGCACTGGCTGTTATCGACGCTAGGTTCGCTAACGGCACGGTTAACCCTGTCAGCGACCAATCACCATTGGCATCGGTGGTTGCCGTATATGTCACACTGCCACCGCCTAATAAGGTTTGGGTGATGGTCACTGTGCTACCGGCGGGTAAATCTGATGTACCACTTAAGGTCACCAGTTGACCCAGTAAGAAGGTCGGCACAAAAGCAAGCTCCGGTGGAATGGTGTCGACTTCACCACTGTCACTGGCACTGCTGTTATTACCTGCTGCATCACTGATACTGGCACTGACTGTGTAGTT
>NZ_JANHZR010000026.1:0-1544 GCF_041414715.1 Pseudoalteromonas sp. DY56-GL22
ACATCATTACTATCGGCCAAGGTATCAAGGCTAATCGTCGGTGCGGTAATGTCGATTTCACCAGTGGCACTATCGGTGCCAGTATTACCGGCTGCATCGGTGACTGAAGCATTAACAGTAAAGCTACCTTCTGCCAGTATTGTGGTTGCAGACACTGACCAACTTCCGTTCGCTAATACCGTAGCGACTAAAGTTTGTGGGTTGCCTTGTGAATCAGTAATGATCACTGTAACTGTGCTTCCTACCGGTGCATCCGTTGTACCACTTATTGTTGGGGTTGTATCATTGGTTTGTGCAATATCATTAATTGCAATGGTAGGAGGGGTTAAATCAATTGTTCCTACAGCAGAGTCTGTACCTTCAACGCCACCTACTGTAACGCTAGCAGTAACCGTAAAATCCCCTTCAGTTAATGCATTATTAGCAGTAACAGTCCAAATACCACCTGAGACACTTACTGTCAGTGTTTCAACTGGATTGGTGCCATCATTTATAGTCACTGTTACCGTACTGCCGTCAGGAGCACTGGTTGTTCCTGAAATAGTAGGCGTTGTATCGTTCGTTTGGCCTAGGGCATCAATTGAAATACTAGGCGCACTGGTATTCAAGGTGAAATTCTCTGTTGCCGAGGCGCTATTTCCTGCTGCATCTTCTACTGTAGCAACCACGCTGTAGTCATCATTCGCTAACGATGAAGAGGTGACAGACCAATTACCAGCACCATCAACGGTTGCAGTCAAACTGATCTCACCACCACTGGTATCTGTTAATACAAGTGAAATAACAGTGCCTGCTGGCTCCGAAGATGTACCACTAATAGTTGGTGTTGCGGTGTTAATTGTGCCTAGATTGTTGATTGTAATGAGAGGCGCTGTAGTGTCTATCGTTCCTGAGCCTGTATCACTCCCTGTATTACCCGCAGCATCTGTGATTGTTGCAGTAATTGTATAGTTACCATCAGGTATTTCAGATGCGTCTGTTTGCCATGTGCCTGCAGCACTTACAACAGCTGTAAAACTATAATTATCGCCATTACTGTCTGTAACTATAATATTTACAATTGTGCCCGCAGGCTCGGTAGATGTACCGCTGATTGTTGGGGTATTATCATTACTTAAGCCATTATCATTCACAACGACTGTAGGATTTACCGTATCAATACTACCTGAGGCACTGATTGTTGTACTATTGCCCGCCACGTCACTCACTGTTGCTGACACAGTGTAATCACCTTCGGCTAAACCGTTTGGCACTTCGCTAGTCCAGGTTCCATTACTGCCCACTGTGGCTGAGAAAGTTTGTACCACACCGTTACTATCAGTCACTGTGATAGTTACTAACGCGCCGATTTCATTACTTGTGCCGCTTAAAGTTGGCGTCACATCACTGCCCGCCCCAACGCCCGTTAAGGTTAAGCTTGGTGCAACGGTATCAATGACCCCAGTCACCGTTTCTTCTGTAAGGTTCCCCACCCCATCACGCACACTGGCGTCAACAGTAAATTGACCATCAGCTAAGACCGTTGTTGGACTCACTGACCAATT
>NZ_JANHZR010000027.1:0-1209 GCF_041414715.1 Pseudoalteromonas sp. DY56-GL22
AGTTTGAATCCGCAGCTTCGGTGCATAGTTTAGCCCCGTTACATCTTCCGCGCAGACCGACTCGACCAGTGAGCTATTACGCTTTCTTTAAAGGATGGCTGCTTCTAAGCCAACCTCCTGGCTGTCTGGGCCTTTCCACATCGTTTCCCACTTAACTATGACTTTGGGACCTTAGCTGGCGGTCTGGGTTGTTTCCCTCTTCACGACGGACGTTAGCACCCGCCGTGTGTCTCCCGGATAGTACTTTACGGTATTCGGAGTTTGCAAAGGGTTGGTAAGTCGGGATGACCCCCTAGCCTTAACAGTGCTCTACCCCCGTAAGTATTCGTCCGAGGCTCTACCTAAATAGATTTCGGGGAGAACCAGCTATCTCCCGGTTTGATTAGCCTTTCACTCCTAGCCACAGGTCATCCCCTAACTTTTCAACGTTAGTGGGTTCGGTCCTCCAGTTGATGTTACTCAACCTTCAACCTGCCCATGGCTAGATCACCGGGTTTCGGGTCTATACCTTGCAACTATACGCCCAGTTAAGACTCGGTTTCCCTACGGCTACCCTAATCGGTTAACCTCGCTACAAAATATAAGTCGCTGACCCATTATACAAAAGGTACGCAGTCACCCTCGAAGGGCTCCTACTGCTTGTACGTACACGGTTTCAGGTTCTATTTCACTCCCCTCACAGGGGTTCTTTTCGCCTTTCCCTCACGGTACTGGTTCACTATCGGTCAGTTGGGAGTATTTAGCCTTAGATGATGGTCCACCTATATTCAGTCAAAGTTTCACGTGCTCCGACCTACTCGATTTCACTTAAGATGCATTTTCGTGTACGGGACTATCACCCTGTATCGTCAAACTTTCCAGAATGTTCCACTAACACATAATAAGCTTAAGGGCTGGTCCGGTTTCGCTCGCCGCTACTTCCGGAATCTCGGTTGATTTCTGTTCCTACGGGTACTTAGATGTTTCAGTTCTCCGCGTTCGCCTCTTACACCTATGTATTCAGTGCAAGATACCTGCAAGCAGGTGGGTTTCCCCATTCGGAAATCCTAGTCTCAAGCGCTTTTTACTAGCTTGACTAGGCTTATCGCAAGTTAATACGTCCTTCATCGCCTCCAACTGCCAAGGCATCCACCGTGTACGCTTAGTCACTTAACCATACAACCCAAACGGGTCTTTGTTAGTGACAGCTGTTAACTTCGCCAGAAGTTA
>NZ_JANHZR010000028.1:0-1023 GCF_041414715.1 Pseudoalteromonas sp. DY56-GL22
TGGTGGGTCGTACTGGACTTGAACCAGTGACCCTCGCCTTGTAAGGGCGATGCTCTCCCAACTGAGCTAACGACCCATTAAGAATTTAGATATGAACACCATTAGGGAATAATGGTGGGTCGTACTGGACTTGAACCAGTGACCCTCGCCTTGTAAGGGCGATGCTCTCCCAACTGAGCTAACGACCCATATCTAAAACAACTCATTGCTGCGTTGTTGTGGGGCGCTATTATAGATAGAGTTGTAAATGTGTCAACACTTGAATGAGTAAAAATGTGTTAGATGCAGCTTTTATAAACAATGACATGGCATTTAAGCATTTTTTGGCGAACAAATATGCAATTTACATTCATAAGCTTATATTCAGAGCTTGATCTATAGCTCTATGACCTAGGTAAATCATTCTAAAATGATATGAATACAGCAAATCTTTAAAACGGTTTTTCATATCAATAAATTTGCATCAGTTAATTGCACTCTACTTAGCACTATTAAAAACAAAGCAGGGTAGGGTGAAGTCGTTTTATTTAAAGCTTTAGGTAATGAATTTTATTTTGCATATAAATGTATACCTTTTTAAGGGAGTAAATTAAAAAAGCAAAGAGCCTTTGATAACAAACCAGCAATGCAATTAGCCCAAAATAGCTAATTTGATAGCGCTTTGTATAAAATACCTCCGTAACGGATTGATATTTAGTCAGCTTGTTGAAATTTAAATCATTTAAATAAACTTAGATAAAAAACTGTTGACTTTATTTGGGGGGGTGCATAGAATGCGCCCCGCACTCAGCGATACACAACCAACATTAATTGGTGGTGTGTATGCAAGTCGGGGCTATAGCTCAGCTGGGAGAGCGCTTCGCTGGCAGCGAAGAGGTCTGCGGTTCGATCCCGCATAGCTCCACCAGATTTGCATAGTGTTTGTCCTAGGGTTGCAGTTTTCTGCGTCCCCATCGTCTAGAGGCCTAGGACACCGCCCTTTCACGGCGGTAACAGGGGTTCGAATCCCCTTGGGGACGCCAC
>NZ_JANHZR010000002.1:0-36010 GCF_041414715.1 Pseudoalteromonas sp. DY56-GL22
AAAGAATGGTGGCTAAGACGGGATTTGAACCTGTGACCCCATCATTATGAGTGATGTGCTCTAACCAACTGAGCTACTTAGCCATCGTGGCTGGGATACCAGGATTTGAACCTGGGAATGGCAGGATCAAAACCTGCTGCCTTACCGCTTGGCGATATCCCAACAAAGAATAATTTGATAGTTTTGGTTCTTATCAAGAACATGGTGCGGAAGGAGAGACTTGAACTCTCACAACCGAAGTTACTGGAACCTAAATCCAGCGCGTCTACCAATTCCGCCACTCCCGCATCATTCGTACTTAAAGTACTGGTAGTTATTTTAAACTCTTCATTGAGTGCAGCTTTAACTCCTGCAGAGCCATTCTTAAGAAAGAATGGTGGCTAAGACGGGATTTGAACCTGTGACCCCATCATTATGAGTGATGTGCTCTAACCAACTGAGCTACTTAGCCATCGTGGCTGGGATACCAGGATTTGAACCTGGGAATGGCAGGATCAAAACCTGCTGCCTTACCGCTTGGCGATATCCCAACAAAAGCTTGATAGTTTGAGTTCTTATCAAGAACATGGTGCGGAAGGAGAGACTTGAACTCTCACAACCGAAGTTACTGGAACCTAAATCCAGCGCGTCTACCAATTCCGCCACTCCCGCATGCCTTTTGCGTTCGTAGTAAGGGAACCTAAATCCAGCGTCTTAATCAAGACATCGGCCAATTCCGCCACTCCCGCATCATTCGTACTTAAAGTACTGGTAGTTATTTTAAACTCTTCATTGAGCAACAAAAAGAATGGTGGCTAAGACGGGATTTGAACCTGTGACCCCATCATTATGAGTGATGTGCTCTAACCAACTGAGCTACTTAGCCATCTTTTTTGTTAGCACTTCATCGCTGAGTGCGGGGCGTATTATGCTGATATGACCTAAATCCGTCAACACCTTTTTTGCAAAAAAATGCTTATCAGTGTTTGTTTGCATTAAAATTAAGCTAAGTGGCGAAATTTCATTTAAATTGCTGTTTTTTTGACTGCAATTTATGAGTTTAATTCCCAAACGCATCGTAAGAGTTTTAAAACGTACATTTAAAGCTGCTTGATTTTTATACAAAAATCAAGTTTCAAAATTAGTTAGCGTGATCTTTTAGGTGATTTAAACATAAAAAAGCGAAAGCGAATGAATTTATATAGGCTATTTTGTCATTAAGGGGGCTTATTTTTACTTTTAAAATCCCGACAATTTGCTAATCGAGCAGTCAATAGGTCGCAAAATTGCTAGCGAGCTTTGAAATCCCCTCAATTAACTGTTGTTATCACTCATTTGCTTTCGACGACGATTCACTGTTAAGCATAAATAACACCGTACATCACTAAAAAGAACAAGCAGAGGTAAGGCTGCAGAAGTATTACTCACCATGCTTTGATGTTTTAGGAAGGGTTAGTAATATTTAGACAATAAAAAAGGCTCGTAATAACGAGCCTTTTAAAATCGAATGAGCAAATATGCTTATACGTTAAATAAGAAGTTCATCACATCGCCGTCTTTAACGATGTACTCTTTACCTTCTTGACGCATCTTACCAGCTTCTTTAGCACCGCTTTCGCCTTTAAACGCAATGTAGTCGTCAAATGCAATAGTTTGTGCACGGATAAAGCCACGCTCAAAGTCAGTGTGGATTTTACCCGCAGCTTGTGGTGCAGTCGCACCTACTGGGATTGTCCATGCACGTACTTCTTTAACGCCAGCAGTGAAGTAGGTTTGTAATTTAAGTAACTCGTAACCACCACGGATCACTAAGTTAAGACCTGGCTCTTCTAAACCTAGGTCAGCCATAAATTCTAGTTTATCTTCTTCTTCAAGTTCAGATAACTCAGATTCAATCGCTGCACATACTGGAATAACAACCGCATCTTCTGCAGCAGCAATTTCACGTACTTTGTCTAGGTAAGGGTTATTTTCAAAACCATCTTCTGCCACGTTAGCAATATACATGGTCGGTTTGATTGTTAAGAAGTTAAGCGGCTTAATCGCTGCTTTTTCTTCTTTTGTTAGTTCTAAAGAACGTAACGTTAAACCTTCATCTAAGTGTACTTTTACTTTTTCTAAAACAGCATTTTGCTCTTTAGCGTCTTTGTCGCCGCCTTTTGCTTTTTTAGCATTACGAACAATCGCTTTATCAGCACTGTCCATATCAGCAAGTACTAATTCAGTGTTAATTACGTCGATATCATCAGCAGGGTCAATTGTGCCAGCAACGTGAACAATGTTTTCGTCTTCAAAACAACGAACAACGTGACCAATCGCATCTGTTTCACGAATGTTTGCTAAGAATTGGTTACCTAAACCTTCACCTTTCGATGCGCCTTTTACTAGACCTGCAATATCAACGAATTCCATCGTCGTTGGTAAAATACGCTGAGGATTTACGATAGCGGCTAAATCATTTAAGCGCGCATCAGGAACCGGTACCACACCCGTGTTAGGCTCAATGGTACAGAAAGGGAAGTTAGCGGCTTCAATACCCGCTTTAGTTAGTGCATTAAATAGAGTTGATTTACCAACGTTTGGCAAACCAACGATGCCACATTTAAAACCCATAGTAAGATACCTTGTGTAATTTCATTAAAACGGATTAAGGTTTAAATGAATGTAGTCTGTTTTGTGCTTTTAACACACCATCTTTTGCAAGTATTTCCATACAACGAACTGCTTCGTCAACGGCGGCGTCCATTTTTTCTTGATCGTCTTTCGCGGCTTTACCTAGCACCCAGCCTGTTACCATTTCTCGGTGACCTGGATGACCAATGCCTATGCGAAGGCGCATGAAATCTTTTTGGTTTGCCATTTTCGCAATAATATCTTTTAAACCATTATGACCGCCGTGGCCGCCACCTTTTTTAAGTTTTGCAATCCCAGGATCTAAGTCCATTTCGTCATGAGCAACGAGAATGTTCTCAACAGGGATTTTAAAGAAATTAGCGAGACTACTCACCGCCTTACCACTTAAATTCATATAAGTTGTAGGGATCAGTAATTTAAATTCTTGGCCTTGAATAATCACTTTGCCGGTGAGGCCGTGATATTTAGGATCATGTTTGAGTGTGCAGTTATAACGTGCAGCCAGTTCTTCGATGAACCAAGCACCTGCATTATGGCGTGTGTTTGCGTATTCGGGGCCTGGATTAGCCAGGCCCACAAGCATTTGAATAGAATTCAAGGTGTTTACACCTTAAAAATTATTCTGCAGCGTCTTCTGAAGCTTCTTCTTCAGCTGGAGCTGCTTTGTTAGCTTTAACAGTAACAACTGACTGATCGTGATCAGCGCCTTTAGTTAGCTCAACAGATGAAACACCTGAAGGAAGTTTAAGGTCAGAAAGGTGGATTGAATCACCAGCTACTAAATCTGAAACGTTAACTTCAATGAACTCAGGAAGTGCTTTAGGAAGACACGTGATTTCGATTTCAGTTAATTGGTGAACAACAGTGTTACCAGCTTTAGTTACTTTCTCTTCACCGATGAAGTGTACAGGCACTTTAGTGTGAAGTTTGTGAGTAGCATCTACACGTTGGAAGTCTAAGTGAGTGATCTTAGGCTTGTACGGGTGACGTTGAATATCTTTAAGGATAGCTTCAACTGACTCGCCACCGATGTTTAAAGTAAGGATGTGCGTGTAGAAACCTTCGTCTTCTTGCGCTTTGATCATATCTTTGTGTGCAAGAACGATTGATGCAGCTTCTTTGTCAGCACCGTAAAGGATTGCAGGAACTTTATCTTCACGGCGTAGGCGGCGGCTCGCACCAGTACCTGTTTCTGTACGTAATTCTGCATTGTATGTGTAAGTTGACATAATGTCTCCAATAATTAATAGTCTTAGGGCCTTTGCGACCAAGGTCCCTAGCCAAAAGGCGCGCTATCATACCACCCCTTTCGGGGAAAATAAATAACGACTACAAAAAAAGCACCTAAGCGGTGCTTTTTTTAGTATTGCAGTGATGTTGATTAGTGTTCAAACATCGCTGAAATAGATTCTTCGTTGCTGATACGACGGATTGTTTCAGCAAGCATATCTGCAAGTGTAAGCACTTTGATTTTATCAATTGCTTTAAGCTCATCAGATAGTGTGATTGAGTCAGTTACGATAACTTCGTCAATGACTGAGTTACGAATGTTCTCAGCGGCATTACCTGAAAGTACTGGGTGAGTAGCGTAAGCAAATACGCGTTTTGCACCGTGTTCTTTAAGCGCTGCTGCTGCTTTACATAAAGTACCACCGGTATCGATCATGTCATCAACGATGATACAGTCACGACCTTCAACGTCACCAATAATGTGCATTACTTGTGAAACGTTTGCTTGTGGACGACGCTTGTCGATAATAGCAAGGTCTGTGTCGTTTAATAGCTTAGCGATTGCACGAGCTCGAACAACACCACCGATATCAGGAGAAACAACAACAACGTCATCGAAGTCGCGTTCTTTCATATCTTCAAGTAGAACTGGGCTACCAAATACGTTATCAACTGGTACGTCGAAGAAACCTTGGATTTGTTCAGCGTGTAAATCAACCGTTAGAACGCGGTCAACACCAACACTTGAAAGGAAATCTGCAACTACTTTAGCTGTAATTGGTACACGAGCAGAACGCACGCGGCGGTCTTGACGTGAATAACCAAAGTAAGGGATAACGGCAGTAATACGTCCAGCAGACGCACGGCGTAGGGCATCAACCATAACGATAAGCTCCATTAAGTTATCGTTAGTAGGGTTACAGGTTGATTGGACAATGAAAACGTCAGAGCCACGAACATTTTCATTAATTTGAACACTGATCTCACCGTCACTAAAACGGCCAACAACAGCATCGCCTAATTCAATATACAAACGTTTTGCAACTTTTTGAGCTAGCTCAGGTGTTGCGTTACCAGCGAAGAGCTTCATGTCAGGCACGGTAGGGTTCCTCAGGCACTGAATTTTGGGACTAACAGGCTATGGTAGGCACCAAAGCAGGTTAACATTTACTTGTACGTTACTTCATTTCAAAGTGAGCATTTAATGCTGTATGAGCAGGAGAAAGTGTAGCACTACTTGCAACAAAACCTGTCCATTTTTCTGGTAATTGAGCTAAAACTTGTTGTGCTTGTGCCTCGGTTGAAAACTCAGCAAAGCAGCAAGCGCCTGTACCAGTCATCTTTGACGGGGCGTATTTTAGCAACCACTGCAGGGCTTTTTCAACCTCGGGGCAGAGCTTTTTAACTAAAGCCTCACAATCATTGCCTAAATTTTCTGTTTGCCAGTCTGCTTTTAGCTTAGGTGTGTCGCGCTTTAAATCTGGGTGGGTAAAAATTTTCGCGGTGCTCACATGCTGCCCTGGATGCACTACACAGAACCAACTTTGCGGTAATTCAATATTTTCTAGTTGCTCGCCAATCCCATGGGCAATGGCAGTGTGACCATTGATAAATACTGGTACATCAGCGCCTAATTTCACCCCAAGCTGAGCTAATTCTGTAAGTGATAAATCACAGCCCCATAGTTTATTAAGAGCAAGCAGGGTAGTGGCGGCATCAGATGAGCCGCCGCCAACACCGCCGCCCATAGGCAAACGTTTTAATAGCTTTATTGAAGCGCCTTGTTGGCAATCACAGTGCTGTTGTAATAAACGGGCTGCTTTATATATAAGGTTATCTGCAAGCTCAATACCGTTTGTATCACCGGTTACTGTAATATTTGGCTCGTTGTTGACAGTAAATGTTAAGTCATCACCAAATTCTAAAAAGGTAAATAAGGTTTCGAGTTCATGGTAGCCATCTTTACGGCGACCATTTATATGAAGGAATAAATTAAGTTTTGCAGGTGCTATTAACGTTAGCGGGGCGGTTGAAGCGTGTGTCATGATTAATTTAACTGCCAATCATTAAGTTGAATTTTAATACGAATTTTATTGTTTTTAAGGCTTAGCTTAACAGGAAGCCAATAACCATCTTGTTTGATGAAGTCTGAATAGGTTATTTGCCACTGTTGACCATTGTGAGCTTGCCAAATAAGACTTTTTAAACGGCCTTGCTCATCATAGCTTGCTTGGTCGCTCTCGACGGTACCTTTTAGCCACTTTGCGGCATTATCTAATGGGATTGAAAAACCGGTTAAACGATATAACAACATTGAGGCATCACGGTCGGTATATACATTGTCGTCATACTCAAGTTCAGCACCTTGTGCATTTTGCTTTAAAGACAGAATACGGGTACCAATAAAACTGGTAAGCACCATGTCGCTGTATTGCTCATCATGTTGCCAATTTAAATTGGCTGACTGGCGCTGCTCTGTACTAATAAATGCCATTTTGCCTTGTACTTGCCACTGTGCTTGTTGTTCTAATCGGCTTTTCCAGTCAGGATAAATGTAATCAACTGTTGAAATTTTTTGCGCACAACCGCCGATAAATAAAAAAAACATGAATAAAATCAAATATTGTTTAATCAAATGTCGTTCCTTACTTTCCATATTCCGCTGATTTTTGGTAAAATTAATGCCTTTACAGCTGGGCTTAGCAATATTTGGTACATATGACCATCGTAGCACTTGGTATAAATCACAAAACCGCATCCGTAGAATTACGCGAAAAAGTCGCGTTTTCGCCTGAGCAAATGTCTGAGGCGTTACAGCAATTAAGTGGTCATGCGCATTTTAATGAAGCGGTTATTGTTTCGACCTGCAACCGAACTGAAATCTATTGTAGCCTTGCTGAGCGTAATTCCCAAACCCTGTTGCACTGGTTAGCCAGTTTCCATGGATTGGATGAACATGAACTGAGCAATAATATCTATTATCATGAAGATCACGAAGCAATTAATCATTTAATGCGAGTGTCTTGTGGTCTAGATTCGTTAGTACTCGGTGAGCCGCAAATTTTAGGGCAAATAAAACAAGCCTACCATAATGCAAAAACTCACGATGCCATTGGTGTAACTTTTGACCGTTTGTTTCAAAAAACATTTTCTGTTGCAAAACAAGTTCGTACCGAAACTGACATCGGTGCTAGCGCCGTCTCGGTTGCTTATGCCGCGGTGAATCTTGCGAAACATATTTACGGCAAACTAGATAAAACCAATGTACTGCTAATTGGTGCAGGTGAGACGATTGAACTCGTTGCTAAGCACTTATACCAAAACGATCCGCAAAAAATCACGGTGGCAAACCGTACTATTGAACGCGCTAAAACCTTAGCGAGTGAGGTTGACGCGGATGTGATTGCACTTGCCCAGTTACCTGAGCGTTTACACGACGCCGATATTGTTATTAGTTCAACCGCCAGTACCTTGCCTATTATCGGTAAAGGGGTGGTAGAGCAGGCGCTGAAAAAGCGCCGCCACAAACCAATGTTATTTATCGATATCGCGGTACCGCGTGATATCGAAAGCCAAGTAGGCGAATTAGATGCTGCCTATTTGTATTCAGTTGATGACTTACAAGCCATAGTAAGCGAGAATATCGCGGCCCGTGAGCAGGCTGCGGAGCAAGCGCAAGCTATTATTCGCTCACGTACCGATGAATTTGCTATGTGGTTGCGTTCACTCGATTCGGTGGATCTTATTCGCCATTATCGCAACGATGTACAAGATATAAAGTCAGAACTTGTCGAAAAAGCCCTTGGCCAGCTACAAGCAGGTAAAGAGGCTGAAAAAGTAATACTCGAGTTGGCAAACAAACTGACCAACCGCTTGATGCACGCACCTACCCGTGCCATTCAAGATGCTGCTAAAAAAGGTGAAGCAGCGGAGTTAAGCCAATTAAAGAAAATGTTAGGTATTGATCAGGAATAGTCGTTAAATGAAAGAGTCTGTTTATAGAAAATTAGAAACCTTAGTTGAGCGTTATGAGGAAGTGCAAGCGCTACTAAGCGACCCCTCTGTGATCAGCGACCAAAATCGCTTTCGTGCCTTATCTAAAGAATACTCAGAATTAGAAGAAATCGTAAAAGCATTTTTAGCTTACCAACAAGCCCAAGATGATGTTGCTACAGCAGAAGAAATGTTAAAAGACTCTGATCCTGATATGCGTGAAATGGCGCAAGAAGAATACAAAGAAGCAAAAGCACAAATTATTGCATTAGAAGATGAAATCCAAATTCTAATGTTACCAAAAGACCCTAAAGACAATAATAACGTCTATTTAGAGGTTCGTGCCGGTACTGGTGGTGATGAAGCTGCTATCTTCGCAGGTGACTTATTCCGTATGTACAGCCGCTACGCTGAAACTAAAAAGTGGAAAGTAGAGGTAGTAAGTACTAACGAAGGTGAGCACGGCGGTTATAAAGAAGTCATTGCGCATATCTCTGGTGAAGGCGTGTATGGTCAGCTTAAGTTTGAATCAGGTGCGCACCGTGTACAACGTGTTCCAGAGACAGAATCGCAAGGCCGTGTTCATACCTCAGCGTGTACGGTAGCTGTTATGGCAGAAATTCCTGAAGCGGAAGCAATTGAAATTAACCCTGCTGATATTAAAGTCGATACCTTCCGTGCATCGGGTGCTGGTGGTCAGCACGTAAATAAAACTGACTCAGCAATCCGTATTACACACATTCCAACGGGTGTGGTTGTAGAGTGTCAGGATGAGCGTTCACAGCATAAAAACCGTGCCAAAGCGATGTCTGTACTTGGCGCACGCTTACAACAAGCTGAAGATGAAAAGCGTCAAGCGGCGGAAGCATCAGAACGTCGTAACCTAGTAGGTAGCGGTGACCGTTCTGAGCGTATTCGTACTTATAACTACCCGCAAGGTCGTATTACCGATCACCGTATTAATTTAACACTTTATCGTTTGAATGAAGTGGTTGCTGGTGATTTAGGAAGTGTTATCGAACCTCTAATGCAAGAACACCAAGCTGACTTACTTGCCGCGATGGGCGATGAATAATCGTGCCACAATGCATTGAACAAGCAATTGTTGCTGCAACGGCGTTATTAACGCCTAGCAGCGACAGTGCTAAGTTAGACGCACAAGTCCTGTTATTATCCATTCTTGATAAACCTCGTAGTTACTTATTTACTTGGCCCGAAAAACAACTTACCGAACAGCAACAACGTGATTTTGAACAAGCATGTCAGCGTCGTTTAAATGGTGAACCAGTTGCTCATATTGTTGGCTTTCGTGAATTTTGGAGTCTTCCTTTAAAGGTTAATCCAACAACCCTGATCCCAAGACCTGATACCGAAACGTTAGTAGAATATGCCTTAGGCCTTGAGCTACCTACGGCTGCAAACGTGCTTGATTTAGGCACTGGCACAGGGGCAATTGCTTTGGCATTGGCCAGTGAAATGCCAAATTGGCAGGTGACAGGGGTTGATAGGGTGGCTGATGCTGTCGAATTAGCTAAAGAAAATAAACAGCGACTTGCAATCAACAATGCTAATTTTGCCTTGAGCAATTGGTTTAGTGCAGTAAGTACACAAAAGTTTGACCTAATTGTTAGCAATCCTCCGTATATTGAACATGATGATGAGCATTTAAGCCAAGGCGATGTTCGCTTTGAGCCGCTCTCTGCATTAGTTGCAGATGACGACGGTATGGCTGATATTAAACAAATTATTACTATCGCACGTGACTATTTAGCAACAAATGGCTATCTTTTAATTGAACATGGCTACAAACAAAGTGTGAAGGTACAAGAATTTTTTGCACAAATGTCGTATAGCCATATACTTACAATTAAAGATCTTGGCGGTAATGACCGTGTAACGTTAGCACAATGGCCTAAATAACAATAAAGCGCACTGTGCGTACATAGCCTTTGAGGATCCCATAGAATGGATGATTTTTTGTTTTCGGATGAAGCACTTGACGAAGTTAATGAGGTGGTTCAGGGTAGTTGGAAAGTCATCGTCGTTGATGACGAGCCAGAAGTACATGCCGTAACAAAGCTTGCGTTGAGTGACTTTGAATTTCAAGATAAACGTTTAGAGTTTATTAGCGCCTATTCGGGTGAAGAAGCTAAGCAGGTTATTCAACAGCATCCAGATGCGGCTATCGTACTACTCGATGTGGTTATGGAAACCGACGATGCAGGCCTCAAAGTCGCTAAGTTTATTCGCGAAACCGCAAAAAATAATCATATTCGTATCATTCTTCGCACTGGTCAGCCTGGGCAAGCACCAGAGCGTCAGGTCATCGTTAATTACGATATCAATGACTACAAATCAAAAACTGAATTAACAGCACAAAAACTGTTCACAGTAGTGATGTCGAGCTTGCGTTCATATCGTGATATTTTGTCGATAGAACAATCTCGTCAAGGCCTTGAAAAAATAATTAAAGCTTCACGTGATATCTTTTCAACTCATTCTCTTGAAAGCTTTATTGAAGGGGTGATGCAACAACTTACCTCATTATTAGGAACCGTTGATCAGGCCATGTATGCAACCAGTTTAGTTGCGAGTAACCCGCAAGATAACCAAAAGAAGCTAGTGGTGTTTTCGGGCCGAGGTGAGTTTGAACGCAGTGAAGGCAAGGCGATTGAAGAGGTGTTAAGTCACGATCAGCTTCAAGCCTGTCAGCAAGCTTTAAATGAAAAAACCATTGTTTATCGTGAGAACTATTTATTTGCCTATTGCAGTAGTGAATATAATCATAATTCCATGTTGTTTATTTCAGGTATCCCTAAGCATTTAACCGACACTCAGCGTCACTTGATTGAAATCTTTTCGCAAAATGTGCAGCTGGCGTATGAAAATGTACAGTTACAATCTGAAATCGAAGCAACACAACAAGAGTTAGTATTTAGGCTCAGTGAAGCGTTAGAGCAACGTTCAACAGAAACAGGTAACCATGTAAAGCGTGTGTCGCACATTTGTTATGAACTTGCCATGGGCTATGGTCTATCAAAACGCGAAGCAGAGCTTATTCGCTTAGCTGCGCCATTGCATGATGTGGGTAAAGTGGGTATTCCCGACGCTATATTAAATAAGCCGGGGCCATTGACCGATGAAGAGTGGGCTATCATGCAACTTCATGCTGAAAAAGGTCATTTAATTTTAAAAGACTCCAATCGTGACATTGTTAATACTGGCGCAGTGATTGCGTTGTCACACCATGAGCGTTGGGATGGTTCAGGCTACCCGAAAGGGTTGAAAGGCGAAGACATCCCTATTGCAGGTCGCATCGTTGCTTTAGCTGATGTATTTGATGCACTACGTCATAAGCGCTGCTACAAAGAGCCGTGGTCGCTTGACGATGTTGTGAAAGAAATTAACGCGCAACAGGGCAAACAATTTGATCCAAAGTTGATTGATGTGTTTAATCAGCGAATTAAAGAAATAGAAGACGTACTTGTACGTTATCCAGATTAATTAAAATAAAATTAGGGGCATATGGATTATTTAGCAGTAAAACATACTCACATGTTATTTGCCGTGTTGAGTATTATCTTATTCTACGTTCGTTCTTTCTCTCGCTTAAAGACGGGCGTTCTGGCAAAAAACAAAGTAGTGTTTATCGGCAGCCACAGTATCGACACCTTATTACTTATTTCTGCAGTGGCATTAATTGTAATGGCCGGTTTTAACCCGCTTGAACAATCTTGGTTATTAGAAAAGATAATCTTAGTGGTTGCTTATATTGTACTCGGTGTGGTTGCCGCTAAGCAAAGTGCAAAAAGCGCGAAGCTTGTATTACTTGCGATCACCACGCTTATTTTATTAGTAATTGGTTATTTAGCATCTGCAAAAACAGCACTTCTTTTATAACAAATCTCTGAGCGGTATTTGATTGCATTGGCTGTCGTACCGCTTTTTTATATCTCAACGCTCAGTATTGGTAACTTAAAGCAAAAGTAGGTAAACTAGCTGTTCGTTTTTGAAAGAGATGTAGCAGTATAAATGACCACCCCTTGGTTTGAAGATCAAAATGAATCCTATCAAGATGAGGCCTTTGACGCATTTTCTTCTAAAGTGCTTTATCGTTGTATCGACGCTGAATTAAAGTGGGATCAACAAGCTGATTTAACAGCCTGTTATGACACCCTTAATGAGCTTGAAAATACGGTAACAGCTCTTTGCGCCGAATTAAAAGAGCCACATGAGCGTCTCGATAAGTTACTTGATACCTTTTATCAGCAATGGCTGTTTAGCTCATCAAGCTTAAAAGTGCCAGAGTACACGTTAAATAGCTTTAGCTATACCATTACTATGCGCAGTGGCACGCAAACCACGCTGGCAATTTTACTTTGTCATTTATTACAGCATGCTGAACTTGATGCCACGGTCACACTTAGTCAGGGAGACGTGCACGTTCACGTTGGGATGAGTGATGAAGAGGGCTATTTAATTGAGCCAAGCACAGGTCAGCAGAGCTGGTATATAACACCTGAGAATGCCTGTGAAGAAAATGGTGATGAGCAAGAACCGCTTGAACTGATTTTTGAAGAAGAGCTTTATAAGCTGTATCTAGCACAGCAAAAATGGTCGTTCATCAGCGAAAGTAAATTTGGTCATGCATTGCATTGTGTTGATATGCTGATGGAATTACTTGGTGATGACCCTTATGAGCGTCGTGACCGCGGCTATTTACTTAATCAGCTAGATTGCCCAAAAATGGCGCGTGATGATTTGCAGTACTTTATTAATGAGTGCCCAGATGATCCCGCTATCGAATTAATTCAGCACCAGATTGCTGAAATAGAAGACAACAATAATACACACCACTAATTTAAAGGAACATTTATGACTGACGCCCACAGTGCGCTAATTACCAATGACGCAGTCGTACTTGGTTTGCTTGCCGTTATTTTGGGGTTTATTTTTAAAACCTCGCACAGTAATAATGCTGCCTGCCAAAAATTTTATAAATATGTACCAGCATTATTGCTTTGCTACTTTTTACCATCATTACTCAATACTTTTGGGATTGTTGATGGTCATTCTTCGAATGTATATTTTGTAGCGTCACGCTATTTACTGCCAGCTTGCTTAATATTGCTTACCATCAGTATTGATTTAAAAGCGATCCTAAACCTTGGGCCAAAAGCATTAATCATGTTTTTAACAGGTACCTTGGGTATTGTTATTGGTGGCCCTTTGGCTATCTTAGTAATGAGCGCCGTTTACCCAGAAGCTGTGGGCGGCCATGGCCCTGACGCAGTGTGGCGTGGTATGACGACTATCGCCGGTAGCTGGATTGGTGGCGGCGCAAACCAAGCTTCAATGAAAGAAATGTTTGAAGTAGGCGGCGATATCTTCTCTGCAATGGTGACTGTTGACGTAATTGTGGCTAACTTATGGATGGCCGTACTGTTATTAATGGCAGCAAACCATAAGGCGATTGATGCTAAAACAGGCGCAGATACGCGTGCAATTGAAGATTTAAAAGAGCGCGTAGAAAAGTATCATGCTGAGCATGCGCGCATGCCAACTCTAAATGATTACATGACGATTATCGCAATTGCCTTTGGTATTACTGGCCTTGCACATTTTTGTGCTGACTTTTTAGGTCCGTTTTTTGGGGCTAACTTCCCGTGGGCACAAGAGTATAGTTTAAACAGTAAATTCTTCTGGTTAATCGTTATCTCTACCACAATTGGTATTAGTTTATCGTTTACTAAAGTTCGCCATATTGAAGCTTTTGGTGCGTCAAAAGTAGCATCAAGCTTTTTATATATTCTTGTTGCTTCAATTGGCTTACACATGAATATTACCGCGATTTTTGATTCACCAATGTACTTCGTACTCGGTGTTATTTGGATGATTACTCACGCAAGCTTAATGCTTATTGTGGCGAAACTAATTAAAGCACCACTGTTTTATATGGCGGTAGGCTCTCAGGCCAATGTAGGCGGCGCAGCATCAGCACCTGTTGTTGCATCAGCATTCCACCCATCACTTGCGCCAGTAGGTGTTTTACTTGCTGTTTTAGGCTATGGTGTTGGTACTTACATGGCTTATATTTGTGGATTAATGCTACAAGCTGTTGCACCTTAAGGAATAGAAATGAACAACCAGTTAATTAAAATTAACGAGATTGAATTAGCCAACGACAAACCATTTGTATTGTTTGGCGGTATGAACGTACTTGAATCACGTGATTTAGCGATGCGAATTGCGGAGCATTATGTAGAAGTTACATCAAAGCTAAACATTCCATACGTTTTTAAAGCATCTTTTGATAAAGCGAACCGCTCTTCAATTAATTCATACCGCGGTCCTGGTATGGAAGAAGGTTTAAAAATCTTTGAAGAAATTAAATCTACTTTTAATGTGCCACTGATCACTGACGTACATGAGCCGCATCAAGCTGCGCCTGTGGCTGAAGTGGTTGATGTAATTCAGTTACCGGCATTCCTTGCTCGTCAAACTGACTTAGTTGTAGCCATGGCAAAAACTGGCGCTATTATCAATGTGAAAAAGCCACAGTTTTTAGCTCCACACGAAATGCGTCATATCATTAAAAAGTTTAATGAAGCGGGCAACAACAATGTTGCACTGTGTGAGCGTGGTACTAGTTTTGGTTATAACAATCTTGTGGTTGATATGCTTGGTATGGATGACATGAAGCCTATGGCGCCGGTTATCTTTGATGCAACGCACGCATTACAACGCCCAGGAGGCCGAGCTGACTCTGCGGATGGTCGCCGTGCACAAGCTGCAGAACTTGCTCGCAGTGGTATGGCATTAGGTATTGCGGGTTTATTTATTGAAGCGCACCCTAATCCGAATGAAGCAAAATGTGATGGCCCATGTGCACTTGCACTAAGCAAGCTAGAAGGTTATTTATCGCAAATGAAAGCGGTTGATGAGTTAGTTAAAAGCTTTGCACCACTCGATACCAGCGCAAGCGATTTATAATTTAAATATATAAGTATTTAAGTATGAAAAAGGCGACCATGGTCGCCTTTTTTTATTTGTATCGCTATAATCGACGCATAAGAAAAACTAATTCTAAGTTTGGTGTTTATGTCTCGTCGTTTACCTCCTTTAAATGCACTAAAAGCTTTCGAAGCCGCTGCCCGCCATTTGAGCTTTACAAAAGCAGCAGAAGAGCTATATGTAACGCAGGCTGCGGTGAGCCATCAAATTAAAACCCTTGAAGAGCATTTAGGGTTAAAGCTGTTTTTACGTAAGAATCGTTCTTTGCTGTTAACCGAAGAAGGGCAAGGTTACTTTTTAGATATAAAAGAAATTTTTACTCAGCTGATTGATGCCACAGAAAAACTACTTGCCCGCGGTGCGAAAGGGTCACTCACGGTAAGTTTAACGCCAAGTTTTGCGATTCAATGGTTAGTGCCCAGACTTAGTTTATTTAATGAATTACATCCAGAAATCGACGTGCGAATTAAAGCGCAAGATCAGGATGAAAACTCACTTTCTGACGATGTAGATATTGCTATTTATTATGGTCGTGGCCACTGGAGTGGGGTACAGACATATAAGCTGCATACTGAATATCTAGTGCCATTATGTAGCCCATTGCTGTTAACGGGCCCTAAGCCACTTAATCAACCCAGTGATTTAGCAAATCATACCTTATTGCATGATACCACCCGTAAAAACTGGAAAACCTGGATGAAAACGGCTGGTGTGCGTAATGTACAAGTTAACCAAGGGCCGATTTTTAGTCACTCATCAATGGTATTGCAAGCCGCGGTGCATGGACAGGGGGTTGCCATTGGTAATAGCGTTTTAGCAAAACCTGATATTGATGCGGGTCGTCTAGTTATTCCATTTAATCACTCATTAGAAAGTAAAAATGCATACTATTTAGTGATCCGCGAATCGCAAACAGAGCTTGGCAAAATAGTGTCTTTTAAAGACTGGATGCTGAGCTTAGTAGAGCAAGAACAAGAGTATTAACATGTTACAGTGGTTTAAAAGTGCAACGGGCAAAGCTCGCGCACAGTTTATATTTGCCCATGGTGCAGGGGCAGGCAGTGATTCTGAGTTTATGCAAACAATGGCTAACTTGATTAGTCAGCATGGGATTGATGTAGCCTTGTTTGATTTTCAGTATATGCAAATTGCTAAAGAAACGGGCAAGCGTAGGCCACCCGAGCGTGCTCCTAAGTTACTTGCCTACTTTAGTGAAATTTTAGCCGAGCGCCAGCCAGAATTGCCGCTATTTATTGGGGGTAAATCTATGGGGGGGCGTATGGCTTCGATGCTTTGTACTGAGCAAGACCAAGCTCAAATTGCTGGCGTTGTGGCTTTTGGCTATCCGTTTCACCCACCGGGTAAACCCGATAAACTGCGTATAGATCATTTTGTTGATATGCCATGCCCATTTTTAGTGCTGCAAGGTGAGCGCGATACGTTTGGTGATCAGCAAGAACTCGCTGAACTTGAAATGGTTAACCCACCCGAGATTAAATTTCTAAAAGATGGTGACCACTCATTAAAACCACGTAAAAAAAGTGGCATTACAGAGCAAGAAAACTTACAGCAAGCTGCAGATTATGCAGCGCAGTTTATTTTGAATTTAGCGGCTGGAGATACGCAATGATCAAACTCTATTTAATGATTGGTAGCTTATTTTGCATGCTTTCAGTAATGCTTGGCGCATTTGCTGCTCATGGTTTAAAAAGCCGCGTTTCTGAGTACGCAATTGGAATTTTTAAAACCGCTGCTGAATACCAAATGGTGCATGGCCTTGCACTGATAGCAATTGCTATCTTAATTAAATGGGGTATGAACTTAAGTTGGGCTGGTGGATTTTTTATCGCAGGTACCGTGTTATTTAGCGGTAGTTTGTATTTACTCGCACTAACGGGCATGAAGTGGCTTGGGCCTATCACCCCAATTGGCGGTGTTTGTTTTATTATTGGTTGGGCTATTTTGTTAGTTCAAGCAGCACGATATAAGTTTTAAGGGTTATCTATGTCGAGTGTAGTTATTTATTGTCGCAGTGGTTTTGAAAATGATGCCGCTGCTGAAATTACTTTTCAGGCTGCTGAACAAGGCTTTGCAGGTTACGTAAAAACAAAACCAAATACGGGGATTGTTGTTTACGAGTGTTTTGATGCAAGCCACGGTGAAGAAATCATCAAAAAAGTCGATTTCAAGAATATGGTATTTGCGCGCCAATGGTTTACTGGCGCCTTAGTCGATAACATGCCACTTGAAGACCGCGTTAGTGCTATTGTTGATGCTGCCGCTGAGTTTCCTGAATGTGGTGACCTACGCGTAGAAACGCCAGATACCAACGAAGGTAAAGAGCTGAGTAAGTTCTGCAAAAAGATTTCTACACCTCTGAAAAAATCGCTTGAAAAGCGCTCGAAGGTAACACGCGAAATTGCTGAGAAAAAACCTGTTATGCATGTGTTATTTTTAGCAAACGACAGTGCTTATGTTGGCTATTCATATACATTCAATAATTCGCCTTTCTTTATGGGTATCCCGCGTTTACGTATGCCGAGTGATGCGCCAAGCCGCTCAACGTTAAAACTCGATGAAGCCTTTAACGTGTTTATTCCACCTCATGAAGCTGAAGAACGTATGCAACCTGGCATGCGAGGCGTTGATTTAGGTGCTTGCCCAGGGGGCTGGACATATCAATTGGTGCGCCGAGGTATGTTTGTAAGCGCAATTGATAATGGTCCTATGAACGATGACTTGATGGAAACAGGGCAAGTTAAGCATTTTAGGGTCGATGGTTTTAAATACCGTCCAGAAAAGCGCAATATTCAATGGTTAGTCTGTGACATGGTGGAAAAGCCAGCAAAAGTGACTAACCTTATGATTGATTGGGCGGTAAACGCCTACGCAAAAGAGCTTATTTTTAATCTTAAACTACCGATGAAAAAACGTTTTGATAGCGTTTACGAGTGCTTAAAAATGATTAAAGAAGAGCTTGATAAATATGGCGTAAGTTACGAACTACAAGCTAAGCACTTATACCATGACCGTGAAGAGGTCACGGTTCATTTAAATGTAACTAAGGTGCCACAAAGTTTATACAGTTAATCGCGAGGGCTTAAAAATGGAGAATAGAATAAAGTTACTTGGGCTTAGTATTTTATTTTCCATTTTTTTAACGGCTTGTGGAGGTGGTGGAGGGAGTGAAGAGTCTAATAATGCTGAGAACCAAGCGCCACAAGTAAGTATTTCTGGTGATACTGAGGTCAATGAGCTGGCAACACTTTCATTAAGTGCGTCAGCCAACGATAGTGATGGTTCTATAGCCGACTTTTCTTGGCAGCAAACTGGTGGTCCTTCTATCGATTTTGCAGCAAACGGTCAACAAATCAATGTATCAATTCCTGCAGTAGATACTGACACAGATGTCTCATTTTCTTTGCGCGTTACTGATAATCAAGGCGCAACAGCTACAACCAGTATCACTATTACCATTATTAATGTTAATCAAGCCCCGACAATATCGGTTGCTGGTCCTCAGATATCCTCTTCTAGTAACAATATTTCTCTTAGTGCAAATGCCTCAGATTCTGATGGAGAGGTTATTAGTTATGATTGGCAGCAAACGGCTGGTCCAGATGTAGAGTTTGAAAATGGATCGAGCACAATTAGTTTTACCACACCAAATGTTGCAACCTTAACTCAGCTTGTTTTTTCGGTGACAGTTACTGATAGTTTTGGTGAACAAAGCACGGCGCTTTTTACTATAGATGTAAGCGCAAACAGTGCTCCATCAGTGAGTATAACTGGTTCGCAAAATATTCAAGAAGGGGCTGAAGGAGTATTAACAGCTACGGCAACAGACAGTGATGGTAGTATTATTAGCTATAGCTGGGTGCAAACTTCAGGCCCGATTACCGAATTTACTGCAACTGATAATTTAATAAATTATACGGCCCCTGAAGTAGAAACAAATGATGAAATTACCTTCCAAGTAACAGCAACTGATGATGATGGAGCTACAAGCTCTGCAGAATTTAGTGTTGTGGTTGAAAATTACATAAATCTTGCGCCTGTCATTACCCTCGATGCGATTGCTGATATTACTGAGTTAACGCAAGCTTCTGTCTCTGTGGTTGTTACAGACAGCGACGGGGTTATAGCAGATATTGAGTGGCAGCAATTAAGTGGACCATCAGTAGATTTTGTGCAAAATGGCGAAACTATTACTTTCACAGCGCCAGAAGTGTCTGAAAATACCGAGGTGATATTTCGGATCACTGCGGTAGATGATCAAGGAGCAATATCTTCAGCAAGCCTCACATTTATGATCATTCATGTTAATAAACCACCCACAGTGTCTGATATTGCTATTACTACAGAGTTTAATGAAAGTAGTGAATTTACTATAGACGCGAGTGATATTGATGGGGATGAGTTAACTATTAGTTTTTCTCAGCAGTTAGCTGGGGCGAGTATCACTTTAGTTGATGCAACAACTTTTCGTTATCTTTATCAACCTGCATCAAATAGCATATCGCAAGCGCCTTTTACTGTAACTGTATCGGATGGAACTCAGAGTGCCCAAGCGACAGTGAGCGTGACAATTACAGATA
The DNA here is from genome assembly GCF_041414715.1 of Pseudoalteromonas sp. DY56-GL22. Lineage (NCBI taxonomy): Bacteria > Pseudomonadati > Pseudomonadota > Gammaproteobacteria > Alteromonadales > Pseudoalteromonadaceae > Pseudoalteromonas > Pseudoalteromonas sp. DY56-GL22. The sequence continues at coordinate 19,449 of NZ_JANHZR010000002.1, forward strand.
CTAGTGCAGCCACTGTTGTAAATGTAAGCCCTGAAGATGCAGCCTCTGCTGTGAGTGTAAATGCTCGAGTTATGTTATCGATGTCTGATGTGATGAAGTCATCGAGTTTAGTTGTTAATAGCGCCAATGGTGTATGTGAGGGAAGTGTGCAATTATCAGCTGATAATTTTGAAACTTGCTTAGCAATCGACTCATTAGAGATGACGGGACCACAAGGAAATGACAATGAATATTTTAACAATATTGAGTTTACAGCTGCTTTTAATCAAGCAACAGAATATGCGTTAAGATTAACCGAAGACTTAGTTAATTTTGCTGATACACCTGCTTTAGCCCAAGTAGTTTCTACTTTTACAACTGGAAGTAATGATTTAAAGATAACTGAGGTTGTCGCTATTCGTTTTAGCAACGACACGCCTTGGTTTGAACTTTATAACGGAACCGATAGTAGTGTTAATTTAGCTGATTACAGTGTACGAGTAAAAAGTCGTGACAGTTCTGATAATAGTATTTCGGCCGCAACAATTTTTAATTTGCCTGACCAAGTGATTGCTCCTGAGGAATATCTCATAGTTCATAGTGGTTTTGGTGATCAATTATTTTACGATACAACTGAGCAAAATAAATCTATCGCTTTTATTGGTGATATTGACTCCACGGTTCGCCCTTATTGGTTTTTGAATGGGTTTGTTGAATTGCTAACGCGTGACTCGGGAAGCACTGTGGATTTTGTTCGATTTGGCAATGACACTACTGAGCCTCTGACGGCAGGACAATGGCAAACAGGCTCAGCACCTGTCATTTCTAATGTAACTGGCTCAAGTATTAAAAGAGATATAGATAACACAGATACTAATTCATCATCTGATTGGCACTATAGCCAATTTACGACACCGGCGGGTGTTAATGATGTTAGCTGCGAAGATGACAGTGATGAAGATGGTATTCCTGACTGTTCAGAACTCCCTGGGTCAACTTTTTCTGGACTACCTCTGCATGCTTGGGGAGCTAGAGTTAATCAAAAAGATATCTTTATTGAAGTGGATTTTATGGATAGCAGTGATGCGGGAATAATACCGCACCAAACAGCATTGGAAAAAGTGGTAAGCTCGTTCGCTGAGCAAGGTATTGTTGTTCACTTTGATGTGGGGGATTTGTACCACCAAGCAGGGGGAATATCTGTACAAGATCATGATTTAGGTGGGGGTGATCAAGTAACCTTTAGACAATATACACCTTATAACTTTAACCAAGGTGTTGAGAGTTTGTTTCATTATAAAATGGCAAACTTTGACATGAGACGTAAGCCGATATTTCATTATATGTTAATGGCTAATAGTCGAAACATTGATGGCAGTGCGGGTTCTTCAGGGGTTGCTGAATTAAGTGGTAATGATTTGATGATAAGTATGGGGAATTGGGGGTTATCACTTGATAACGAAATATCTCGAAATTTAACCTTCAACTACCAAGCATCAACGATAATGCATGAGCTTGGCCATAATTTAGGTTTAGAGCATGGTGGTGATGAAAGTACAAACTATAAACCAAATCATTTGAGTATTATGAATTACCTTTATCAGTTGAGAGGGTTACCGACGATAGGGGATAATGAGGGAGATCGCTATTACTCGAGTCGCTATCGTGAGAATGCCAATTGTGCCGTACAAACTGCGGATTTGACTAATAGCCCATTTGACTCTCCTGAAAATTTTGTAATGTCTTATTCGCATGGACTCGGAAGTTCCATAGACGAAAATAATATAATAGAGGCTAATGGTTTAAGGTATCCCGGCTCTGCTGCTGTAGATTTTAATTGTAATGCAGATTCGACTGAAACTCTAAGCCAAGATACGAATGATGATACCGCCGTAACAGTGCTAAATGATGTTGATGAGTGGAGTTTGATTGAACTTCGTTTTTATACCTTGTTCTCTGGCAATCGCTTCGGTGTTCATCAGCAAGATAGCGATCAAAAGGATGTGTCGAAGCATATACAACAACGAATGATTGAAGAGCAAGCGCCACCTTTAAAACTTCTTAGTGAAATTAAAGCTGCTAGAGAAAAGCAAGGGATTAAGTAGTGAAGTATCTGGTTATATTTTTTATGTTGATATGTTGTGTTGCATGCACACCAGATGTTGAACCTCAATGGCATATGTCATCTAGATTAAATTATGATGGGCAACCAGTAAACTGGAAATCAGGCTCAGTAATTGGTTGCCAACATTGTAAAATTCAAGAGGGACGTATCGTTGAACCCGATGGGATCTCAATCATATACACTCTATACCAAAGAGGGCAATGGCGGGCTGAATATCGCGAATCACATCAAGCTAGGATTGTTTTAGGGAATAACGCACATGTACTTTTAGTTAAAAACAAAGGTTCAGGCACTATTTTATTAGAAAATAAACACAAACAAATTTCAGAGCTAGCAAAGATAGGGACCCCATTTATACTCAATATGGGGGAAGAAAGATTTACGGTGGTTATTAGGCAATTTGATGAACCTCGCTTTGGCACCGAGTTATCAGATCCTTTACCAGTTAAATTAAATTATAGTGTATTGAAAAGCCAATAGTTTTCTACTGGCTTTTCAAACATTTTAACTTCGATATTGGCTTCGATAGTTTTCAACCCATAACCGTGTGCCACCGCAAACAGCAACGGGCATAACAATTAGGTTTACGAATGGGATAGCAGTTAAAATCATGACAGCTAAACCAAAGCCATAAGATAATGTTTGCTTTTGCTTTAAGTCATTTTTCATTTCGTTAAAACTAATTTTATGGTTATCGAACGCATAGTCTTCATATTGCACTGCATACATCCAGCAAGTGAATAACACCCATAAAACTTGACCGATCACAGGTAAAATCCACAGTAAGATAAAAAAGCCTATAGCGCGCGGCAGATAATAGCAAAGTTTTGTCCATTCTCGACCTAACATACGTGGCACATCTTTCATTGTATCGAAAAGACTATCGTCATTAATTTTTTGCCCAGTGAGATAAAGTTCGACTTTTTCACTGAGTAGGCCGTTAAATGGGGCTGCTATAAAGTTTGTTATAACTGTGAAGAGCATACTGTAACTAAATAAAATCACCAGCACAGCAATTGGCCACATTAGCCACTCGAGCCAGCTAAGCCATTCTGGTAATAACGAGTTCATGTAAGCAAAGCCATCGGTGAGCCAGCCATACAAAAAGAACAGCGAACTACCAAAAAGCAGAATATTGATTAATAAAGGAATAAGTACAAAACGTTTCAACCCCTTTTGGCTAATTAACTTAAAGCCAGAAAAGAAGTATTCCATACCTTGAGTGAACTGCACGAGAAAACCTCATCTTATTTCTTGTTGTTTGCAGTATAGGGTTTTGACGATATTTGAACAGCTTTTTTCCGTAACAAAGTGTTTAACTCTTTACATGGACAGTCACTTTAAGTCGGATAGGCACTCTAATTCTTAATAAAATTTAACTTTACATGGACAGTCACTGTATTTATTGCTCTTGCGGCACAGAAAACTTTGTCTACACTTTAATCACAGCTAATGCATTTCAGATTATCAGTTCAAGGAGTGGACGATGGCTTTAGCAAGGAAGCGGCAAATCTGTTTGTCGAATACCAAATATTATCACTGTGTATCTCGCTGTGTTAGACGTGCCTACCTTTGTGGAGAAGACACACTCACAGGTAAATCATATGAACACCGCAGAGGGTGGGTTGAACAGCGTCTGCTTGCTCTTGCAAAGGTATTTTGCATTGATGTGTGTGCTTATGCGGTGATGAGCAATCATACGCATCTTGTGCTTTATGTTGATGATAAAAAAGCAAATAGGTTATCGGATAAAGCCATCCTTTTACGCTGGTTTAAGCTCAGTAAAATGACGCCTTTAGTTCAAAAAGCCCTTCATGGTGAGCCGTTAAGTGATGGTCAACAAGTCTTCTTAAATAAAGAGGTTGCAGAATACAGAGCGCGCCTTTCGAGCATTAGTTGGTTCATGCGAATGCTAAATGAATATATTGCCAGACGGGCAAATAAAGAAGATGAATGTACTGGGCATTTTTGGGAAGGGCGCTTTAAAAGCCAAGCTATCCTTGATGAATCAGCGCTTTTAGCCTGCATGGCCTATGTTGATTTAAACCCTGTTCGTGCTAAAGCTGCGAGCACGCCGGAGCAATCGGACTATACCAGTTTTAAAAAGCGATGCGAAAGCGCGAAGGAGTCAAAGCAACCTAAATTACTAGCTCGTTTTATTGGTGGCATGAGTAAGTATAAATCAAAGGGAATACCTTTTGAGTTAAAGTCATACCTGCTACTTGTGGAGCAAACTGGGCGTTGCATCAGCGCGGATAAGCCTGGATATATAGAGCATCATTTACCTCCTATTCTTGAAAGACTGAGTTTCGAAGCTGAAAACTGGTTAACGCTAACAACTCAGTTTGAAAACTTATTTCATGGAGCTGCAGGTCGAGTGGGTGCTATTGAAAGTTATTGTATTAAAACAGCTCGCAAGCGACGAAGTAACATTACAAATAGCCGAACTTTATTAGCGAGTTAAGTTTCTAGGTTTATTTTAACGTAATTTCAAATCGCTAGTATCTTCACGCTTTAAATTTAATTGTTTGAAATAATTAGCCCTAAAAGGCTAAAGTCAAAGCTCTATTCTCTCTGAAGCACACTCGCTAAACATAATTACAGAATAAGTTTAGTAATTTTTTTGACTCAACCTTTATATTTTTAAATCACTGCCTTCAGATTTTAAAAATACAATGGTTGTTGGTTTTAAATGACTGTCCCTTTAAAAAGGCTTTACGAACTCTGAAGTGACCTCTGGTAAAAAATCTATAGGTATAAATCATTAACCTTGAATGGTGTGGTGTAGTTTAGACTTTAGTTTTTATCAACTTGGCTTTTTTTTGGTTACATACTGTTGAACTTAGAGATAGTATGTCGGTCCGAACAGTACCTATAAAATCATTATTGAAAACTACAGTAGAGGATAATGGAAATATCCGATACTATTGTTCACATAGTTAACAAAAAAGACATATAAAAATGGGAGTTTTATGCAGTTAGTCGATTTAAATCCACATGATCCTGAAGTAGTAAGCGTGTTTTCTGATATAGACCGACTCATAAACTCACTATACCCTGTTGCTACCGCTCAATCTTTAAGTGTTGAAGAGCTAGCTGAGCCTAATGTTTATGCTATAGGCTTAAAAAATGAAGATGGTATCGTTGCATGTGGCGCAATCGTTATGCAAGAAGGCAACCCTCCTTATGGTGAAATCCGCCGCTTATATGTAAAACCAAGCTACCGTGGTAAAGGGTTATCACGTCGAATTATGCAGATATTATTACATCAAGCTGGTGAGCAACTAATACCGCTTATTCGTCTTGAAACAGGTCCTAAACAAACAGAATCAATTAGCTTATATGAGAACTTAGGTTTTAATCGTTGTGGTCCGTTTGGTAATTACAACGAAAATCCACAAAGTTTGTTTATGGAGCTTGGGCTAAATCAGTAATTTAGGTGGTAAGCTATGTTTTAGTGAGGTCATCTTTATTTATAAATTCACCTTACAACTATTGGGCTTTGTTACGCTCTTTCTGATTGCTGCTTGTGGTGATAGTTCACAGGTATCCATTACTTCTCAGAGTAGGCAACCAGACCTTATTATTAATAGTACTAAGCTCTATTTAAACTCATGCTACAGTCTCTCAGGTGTCTTCAACCATAATGGCACTATAAAAACAAAAGTTATTCTTATATTTCCTACTCGTCCTTTAAGTATTTGCGCTGATAAGCAATCGCAGCTGAATTTTGATGGCACCTATCTTACTGTAAGAATTTGCCGCACCTCTTTTGGCGCAGGAGGTTGCGGTGTTGAAAAATATCGTACAAAAGACTACGAAAACTGGCAAGAGTACATAGGTATTACTTGGCATGATAATAAGCAATATGAAGCGTGGAGACGGTTAGGGTCAAATTCTTCAGCCGCTGATGAAATCACAAAAGTAATACCAGCCCATTAAAATCAATATGAAAAGGTAATCTACCCGTATATATTTTCTACAGTGACTGTCCCTTTAAATGTGATCCTATTAAATACTATTTTCAGTGACTGTCCCTTGAAATAGGGTTTAAAAACATTCAGGGATGTTGATTAGCTTTTCACATCAAAAATCACTCGTTACGAGTAAAAATTCTTGTTGGACTTGAGTCACTATTTTTCTTTTAATGCGCGGCAACAACCCTTGCCGATTTCGGCATTACTAAAATAAAAGAGAAAGATAGATGAAAGAAACAACATCACTAGAACAAGCTCGCACGAGTTACAATGTTCGTCATTGGAGCCAAGGTTTCTTTGGTATTAATGATCAAGGTGATGTGTATGTTGCGCCAAAGGCCCATGCCCCAGAGCAAACCATTGCACTAATCGATATCGCACAGCAATTACAAGACAAAGGCTTAAGCTTGCCTGCGCTAGTTCGTTTTCCACAAATTTTACATCATCGTGTACATAGCTTATGTCAGGCATTTAACACGGCGATTGAAAATTATGGTTATCCGAAAGACTATTTGCTTGTTTACCCAATTAAAGTAAACCAACAGCGTGAAGTTGTTGAAGAAATTGTTGCAAGCCAAGCTGATATTGAAAAGAAACAATTGGGTCTAGAAGCGGGCAGTAAACCTGAGCTATTAACTGTATTAGCGATGGCTGAAAAAACCAGTGCTGTTATTGTGTGTAATGGCTATAAAGACCAAGAATACATTCGTTTAGCACTGATTGGCGAAAAGCTAGGCCACAAGGTTTACATTGTTCTTGAAAAACTGTCTGAGCTAGACATGGTGCTTAGCCAAGCAAAAGAGTTAAACGTAAAGCCACGCATTGGTATTCGTGTACGTTTAGCGTCGCAAGGTAAGGGCAAGTGGCAAGCAAGTGGTGGCGAAAAATCAAAATTTGGTTTGTCGGCATCGCAAGTACTCAGTGTGGTTAATCGCTTAAAAGCGTCTGATCAACTTGATCTGATCCAACTTGTACACTTTCACCTTGGCTCGCAAATGGCAAACATCCGCGATGTTCGTTTAGGTGTGAGTGAAGCTGCGCGTTTTTACTGTGAGTTACGCAAGTTAGGTGCACAAATTGACTGTTTAGATGTGGGTGGCGGTTTAGCGGTAGATTACGACGGTACACGCAGCCAGTCTCATAACTCAATGAACTACAGCCTAAGTGAATACGCTAATAACATTGTATACACCATCGGTGATACCTGTAAGTTATATGAGCAGCCAATGCCGCGCATTATTTCTGAATCAGGTCGTGCGTTAACAGCGCACCATGCTGTATTGATCTCGAATGTTATCGGCACCGAAAGCTATGTACCTGAAGACATTCAAGCGCCAGCCGCTGATGCACCACTATTATTAAAAAACATGTGGACATCATGGCAACAGTTAAGTGATGACAATGACGATCGTGCATTAATTGAAATCTATCACGATAGCCAAGGCGATTTAGCCGAAGCACATAATCAGTTTGCACTTGGTTTGTTAGATTTAACAGAGCGAGCATGGGCGGAGCAAGTTAACTTACGTGTATGTTATGAACTTAACAAACATATGGATAACAAAAACCGTTTTCATCGCCCGATTATTGATGAATTAAATGCGCGTTTAGCAGATAAGTTTTTTGTGAACTTTTCATTGTTCCAGTCATTACCGGATGCATGGGGTATTGACCAAGTGTTTCCTGTTCTACCATTAAGTGGTTTAACAGAAGCACCACAAAAACGCGCCGTGTTACTTGATATTACCTGCGATTCAGACGGTGCTATGGAGCACTATGTAGACGGTCAAGGTATTGAAAGCACATTACCTGTGCCAGCATTTAGCGAAGAAAAACCTTACTTAATGGGCTTTTTCTTAGTGGGTGCTTATCAGGAGATTTTAGGTGATATGCATAACTTATTTGGCGACACACACAGTGCAATTATAAAAATGGATGAGCAAGGTCAAGCGCAAATCACTGAAGTTAACGAAGGTGATACCGTTGCAGACATGATGCGTTACGTACATTTAGATGTAGAAAGCTTCCAGCAGTCTTACGCCCAGCTGGTGGCAGCTAAATTGCCAGAAACTGAGCAGCAAAGCGTATTAGATGAGCTGCAAACTGGCTTAAATGGTTACACTTATTTAGAAGAGTTATAAGCAATGTCGACATTGTTTGACCACACAGATCATTCATTATATTCAAACGGCATGACGTTTTTACGTCAGCCGATGGTGCAAAACATCACTGCAATCGATGCGGATGTAGTGGTGCTAGGTTTACCCTTTGATTTGGCGACCTCAGGTCGCCCTGGTGCACGTTTAGGGCCTGACGCAATTCGTCGAGCTTCAGTGCACCTGGCATGGGAAGAAACCAAGTACCCATGGACGTTTCCGTTGTTTGAGCGTTTAAAATTAGCTGATGCGGGTGATTTTACTTACCCAGTAGGCGACCCAGAATATTTTACCGCGCAGTTAGAATTAGCCGCTGAGCAAATTCTTCGTCAAGGTAAAACATTATTAGGTTTAGGTGGCGACCACTTTGTGACTTTGCCGCTACTGCGTGCCCATGCTAAGCAACATGGTAAGATGGCATTAGTGCATTTTGATGCCCATACAGATACTTACAGCAATGGCTCTCGCTATGATCACGGTACCATGTTTTATCATGCGCCGATGGAAGGGCTTATTGATGTTGATCACAGTATTCAAATCGGTATTCGTACTGATTTTGATCAAAGCAAACATGAGTTTGCAGTGATTGATGCAATGGCAGCTAATGATTTGCCTGCACAAGATATCGCTGAGCAAATTAAAGCACGTGTGGGTGACTTACCTGTGTATCTAACCTTTGATATTGACTGCCTTGACCCAGCATTCGCTCCAGGGACAGGCACTCCAGTATGTGGTGGCTTAACCAGCGATAAAGTACTCAAAGTACTTCGTGCATTGAAAGGCATTAATATGGTCGGTATGGATGTGGTTGAAGTATCTCCATCCTATGACCAAAGTGAACTAACAGCGATTGCTGCAGCGACCATTGCCAATGAGTTATTACACTTATGGACTTTGAAGCATAAATACTAAATGAGAGAGACAAAGAGCGCCATTAGGCGCTCTTTTTTTTGATATTAAATTAAGCAATTAAGCGCTTCGAACATCAACCTTTAATTTAAGCTTTTGCCCAGGTTGAATGTATTTTTGCCCAGCTAATGAGTTCCATTTAATAATATCTTCTACAGACACATTAAACTTAGCAGCAATGCGCGCTAACGAGTCACCACGACGAACTTTATAGGTAATGGTGCGCTCTTTGATTTGTGTAGCAGCAAGTTGTGATTTTTCTTGCTTATACACAGTTAGCTTTTGACCAACACGCAGTACCGCGTCTTTTTTCAGCTTATTCCATGTTGCAAGTTCAGCTATGGTGACATCGTACTCACGGCTGATATCCCACAGTGTATCGCCACTGGCCACTTTATGGCTAAGTTTTTTACGTGTTGCTTTATTAGCTGCCATACGCACTGACTTTGGTAAATGCTGGCTATTAATCTCACCATCGCTTAGTGGCACAAGTAATTGCTGACCAACACGAATAGTATTCGATGAAAGCTTATTCAGTGTTTTAATCGCGTTTGTGCTTGTTGAAAACTTCTTCGCAATCACAGATAAACTGTCACCTCGTGCAACAACATATTGCTGCCAGCGTAGGCGATCTTTTTGTTCTGTTTTAGCTAGCTTGTCAGTAAACGCTTCAACTTTATCAGACGGTAATAATAAAAAGTGTGGGCCATTTGGATCCGTCGCCCAGCGATTAAAACCAGGATTCAAACGATAAAGCTCTGTTAAGCTAATGCCTGCCATGTCAGCGGCAAGTGCTAAGTCAATTTGGCTCCCTACATTAACTGCTTCAACGACTTGAGCATTAATTATTGGCTGCCACTTAACACCAAATTCGTCACTGCGTTTTACTAGATCAGACAGCGCTAATAGCTTAGGTACGTAGGCAGTGGTCTCTCTTGGTAAATCAAGTGACCAAAAATCCGTTGGTAAATGCTTTTTACGGTTCTTTTTAATGGCACGCAGTAAACGACCTTCACCTGAGTTATAGGCTGCAATGGCATTTAGCCAATCGCCTTCTAAGGTTTTATGTAGATATGATAAGTAATCTAGCGCTGCACGGGTCGATTGTACAATGTCACGGCGACCGTCATACCACCAGTTTTGTTTTAAATCGAAACGCTCACCAGTCTGTGGCATAAATTGCCAGATGCCAGAAGCACTGCGGTGTGAATAACCAAATGGATCAAACGCACTTTCTACAATAGGTAAAAGCGCAATTTCGATTGGCATTTGACGCTTTTCGACTTCTTCTACAATAAAGTATAGGTAAGGCTCAGCGCGTTTAGAGATGCGATCTAAATAGGCCTGATGACGTGCATAATAGTTACGCTCAGCAACAACTGGGCGGTTTTGTGGCACATCAATCGAAAGCTGATATCGAATACGCTCCCATACATCATCAAATACAGGAGGCGGCTCATCAATATCAGTTAATTGTTGATATTGAGCGTTAATCATCAATGCATCATTGATATCGCTCGGACTTGCGCCGTCTAATTGTTGCTCAACATTATTGCTTGCAACATCTGTACTTGCTGAATCAGAAGCTGTTAATTGACAGCCACTTAAAATCAGCGCAAGTGATAAAACTAAAGGAGACTTATACATATATACCCATACATCAGGTAAAAAAACTCGGCGAATATTACCTGCTCTGAGAACATATTGCCACTTTATGACCAGTTTATGTCAGCTTATTATTGCAAGATTCTGATCTAAATATACAAAATTGTAACTACCGGTGTTTACGTTTTTTTAAAACTTATCTTTCCAGGCTCTGAGACCTGCAAAGCGTTGCCAAGGTTCATTCAGATCCAAATTAATTTTTAGCTCATCAGGCAGCTCATTAGTGATTGTTGCTATATTGCTACGTAAAAATGGATTTATTTGTTTTTCCACGCCTAACTGGGTTGGCAAGCTTATTTCGTCTTTGGCGCGCAGAGTATCAACTTCATCACTGTAGCTGAGTAAGTACTCATTGTTTGGTTCAACGGCTTTTGCGAAGGCTAAGTTGGCTTGCGTGTATTCATGGGTGCAGTAGATTTTACACTCATCTGGCAGGGCTCTTAGCTTACATAACGAGTGCCACATTTGTTCTGCGCTGCCTTCAAATAATCGTCCGCAGCCAGCACTAAATAAGGTGTCGCCAGTAAAACTTAATTCATCATTAATGTAACAAACATGGTCTAGGGTATGACCAGGTGTCGCAAGCACGGTAAAGGTGTAATCATACACAGTGAGTTTATCCGCTTCTGATACGCCATGAGTAATACCTTTAAAAGGGCTATGTCTTGGCCCATAAACCGGAATATCACGAAATTCCTTAACCAGTGCAGCCACACCATCGGTATGATCATAATGGTGATGAGTAATCAAAATACCGCTAAGTGTTAAGTTATGCTCGCTCAGATAGTTTAAAACAGGCTCTGCTTGACCGGGGTCGACGACCCAGGCTGTTTGCTCAGCTTCATTGCTGATGCACCAGATGTAATTATCAGAAAAGGCTTTAATTGCTTTAACTTGCACCATGTTTAATTGCTCTATAAAGTGACAGTTAACACACAGTATAACGAGCTCAGAAAATGAAACCAGCCCTTAGTTTTCAAGAAGGTCCTAAGCCATACACTTGGCAGCAGTTCCCTCATGGTGACTATTTACGTGCTGAAATTGAACGTAAGCTAACGCCATGGCTGCCACGCATGTTTGGCTATCACATGCTCAAACTTGGTAATTTAAGTGGCGAGCTGGCCACCAGTGAAAGTCCTATTAAGCATCAAGTTTGTGTCGCAGAGCAGGGGTTATTTACCGGTGTTGTTGCGGATGTCGATGAGCTGCCTTTTTATGAGCACAGTGTTGATGCTTGCATATTATCGCATTGCTTAGAATATCATTCTGATCCACACCACATCTTACGTGAAGCACATCGGACTTTAATTCCCGGTGGCTATCTGGTGATCACGGGCTTTAACCCGTTTAGCTTGTGTGGCTTGGCGCAGCTTTTACCTTTTAGTCGCCAAAAGTTACCGTGGACAGGGCGCTTTTTTACGCCATCACGAGTAAAAGACTGGTTGAATCTATTAGGCTTTGAGATTATTTCGGATGAGCGATTTATCCATTCATCGCTTGCAAGAGGCAACCGTTTGTCGCGTTTTGCTGCGTGGCGCAGCTTTGGCCAGCAATATTTAAAGCCAATGGGCAGTGTGTATATGCTGGTGGCTCGAAAACGTGTGGCCCCGCTGACACCAATTAAACCTAAATGGCATGCAAGGCCGCAATTTGCGCCGGTAAAAGGAGCAGGGCTCAGGCAAACATCAAAGCAGCACTGTGAGCGGGATAGCTAAATAGTGTTGTTGAGTATCCGTTTTGCTTGGGTACTGGCCTGCACTAATATTTAATTGAATAGAAGGGTGCAACAGTTTTGGTACCGCTAAGGTTGCATCGCGGCCTTCCCGAGTCGTAATAAAGCTTTGTTTATCGCCTTTTAAATGAATGTTTTGCTCACGCTGCTCTTGAACCGTGGTTTTGTTCGCAAGAGGGCGGCCATCTGGTTGATAGTCATGACACATCCAAAGTACCGTATCGTCAGGAAACGCTAAAATTCGCTGTAGTGAGTCATATAACTCACCGGCACTGCCACCGGGGAAATCACAGCGGGCAGTGCCACTGTCTGGCATAAAGAAGGTGTCACCAACAAATACATTGCCATCAATGTGAAAACACACGCTGTCAGGGGTATGGCCCGGTGTGGCAATCACATCTACTGTGTAATCACCTAACTGAAATAGTGCTTTATCAGCAAATAACGCATCAAAAGGTTCACCATTACATGGTATATCAAGATTATAAAGTTGGCTAAAGTGCTGTTGCACTTGGGTGATCCCTTTACCCGTGCCGAGTTTACAAGGGTGTGTGTCGTGTAATTGCTGCTTTATGTAACTTGCTGCGGTGATATGGTCAGCATGGGCATGAGTTTCAAGTAGCCATTGCAATGTCAGCTGCTCGGTCTTTATATAGCTGATGATCTCATTGGCTGTGATAAAACTTAACTCACCACTTGGCATATCAAAATCAGCTGGCGCATCAATCAGCAAGCACTGCTTAGTGCTTTCGCAACTGACTAAGTAACAGAGAGTGGCGCTTTGTTGATGAAAAAAAGAGTGAATGCGCAGAGCCATAATGAATCCTTTATATTTTGTTATAGCCAAATCTTATAACATATAACAAAAATATAAAACGACCTGCGCCAAGTTTATTTCAAGGGGCTTTAATTACCGTCGTAACCTGTGTCTTCAAGTAATTGATCGCTGCCAGCTGCTTCGCGGGCAAGATCGTCAACAATCTCATTGTATTTATTGCCGCTATGGCCTTTTACCCAACGCCACTCTACGCTGTGTTGTTGGCAGGCCGCATCGAGTCGTTTCCATAAATCGACATTCTTAACTGGTTTTTTAGCCGCGGTTTTCCAGCCGCGCTTTTTCCAATTTTCGACCCATGACTCAATACCTTGTTTCACATATTGGCTATCGGTTGTCAGAAGGACGTGACAAGAGCGGGTGAGGGTTTCAAGTGCAACGATAGCAGCGAGCATTTCCATCCGATTATTTGTTGTTAGGGTATAGCCTTGGCTTAATTGCTTTTCGTGACCGTTGTATCGCATCACGATGCCATACCCTCCAGGCCCTGGATTTCCTAAACATGATCCATCGGTGTAAATCTCTACGGTTTTCTGCACTGTTTTACCTTGATATTGTGTACAATAAAGTGAATATAGAAAGATACCAGAGTCAGGCTTAAGACGATATGGCACATAGACAAATAGTTTTAGATACAGAAACCACGGGTATTGACCCAAAGCAAGGCCACCGCATTATTGAAATCGGTTGTGTTGAACTTGTAAATCGCCGTCTTACTGGCAACAACTTTCATGTGTATATCAATCCACAACGTGAAATAGAAGAAGAAGCAATAGACGTTCACGGTATCACCAATGAATTTTTGCGTGATAAACCCCTGTACCACCAAATTGCCCATGAGTTTTTAGAGTATATTCGTGGTGCAGAGCTTGTTATTCATAACGCAGCGTTCGATATCGGCCACATGGACAATGAATTTGCATTGTTAAATCAAGGTTTTCCGAATACTGCCGATGTATGTAGTGTACTTGATACGTTAAAGATGGCGCGTGACTTGCACCCAGGTCAAAAGAATAACCTTGATGCACTTTGCCGTCGTTACGATATTGATAACTCAAAGCGTACTTTACACGGCGCTTTACTGGATTCTGAGATCTTAGCCGATGTTTACCTGTCGATGACGGGAGGGCAAGTAAAGCTGAATCTTAATCAAAATAAAGATGAAGGCTCAACTCAACAAGCTGGTGGTATTCGCCGACTAAGTGCTGATAGAGCACCGCTTGTGGTATTAAGAGCAACAGAACAAGAGCACGCCGCTCACGAAGAGCGTTTAGACTTGGTTGCAAAGGGTGGCCAATGCCTATGGCGTGCAGAATAAGGTAATAAAATGAGAAAACAACTACTAGCAGGATTAGTGTGTTTAATTCCCTTCACGGGATTTGCCAATGAGCAAAATAAAATAACCCCATTAGAACGAGATGGGGTGCAAAATGAAATTCCCCTGCTAGAGAACCGTTTTCGTATCGATCACAAAATCGATAAAGTAACCTTACTCTTCTTTCGTAAACGCGGTGCCCCTGCCGTTGTGTTAGTTCGCCCTGACGGCACTAAGTATTATGCAACTGACTCAGTTAAAAATGATGACCTCGACTGGTATGATGAATTGAGCTATGACTTGGTAACGATAAGCAACCCAATGCCAGGCCCTTGGCAAGTGGTCGGCAGTATCTTGCCTGATAGCCGTATTATGGTACTGGGTGAAATAGAGCTTAATGTTGATCCACTCCCGCCCATGCTGTTTCGTGGCGAAACAGTAAAACTAACGGGCCGCGTATTAAATGATGGTGAACCAATAGAAGTTGGCCAGTTTCGAGATGTGATAAGTTTGCACGTTGATTTTGTCAGCACTAATAATAGTGATTACGCAAACTTTGGTGCGGGCACGCAAAGTGTTACCGAATTTAGAGATGATGGCCGTGGCTTTGATGAGCGTCCGCTTGATGGTGTGTTTACCGGTGAGTTTAAACTGGTCTTTCCGGCAGGTGAGTGGCAGCCAGAGCTATATATAGAAACACCTATACTAAAGCGTACCGTGGTGCAAAAACCGATAGTCGTGCATGAGCCGCCTTTTGATTATGAAATAGCCCTTGCTGAGCAAGATGAAGATGACCACATTTTAACTATCTCGCTAAATCCTGAAATTGTTAAACCAGAAACTGTGCTCATTCAAGGGAAAATTTATTACCCTAATAATGAAGAGCAAATGTTCTCTTTAGATGCTGATAAATCGCAGACACGGGAACTGGCCATTAAAAATTATGATTGGGGACGATACAGTGTTGAGCTCTCTGTATTTGGTAGCAACATAAATGACCGTGAATTTATGGCGACGTTACCGACGTATAAATTTGAAATTGAGCGACCAATTGAAGCTGTACCAGAAATTGTTCGCCCTGAAATTGATTTAGAAGCGCAAGCTGAGCAACAACGAATTCTTGAAGAAGAACAAAAAGCGTCCACCATGCTGATGGTGACCTTAATTGTTGTTGGAAATTTAACCGTACTTTTATTAGGTTGGCTGGCAATTAGAATTTTTGTTCAGAAGAAACCGCTGAAATTTAAAATTTCTTTACCGTTTTTAAAGAAAAAAAATCAAACCGAAAATGATGAGCAAGCAACGAATGAAAATGAAGTTGGCAAAAACGGCTCAAAAAATGATAAATCAGGTGAAATTTTAAACCTTTCGATGTCAGATGACTAAAAAACCTGTAAAAATACAAAAAACCCCTTGACGAACTAGAGGGTGATTCGTATTATTCACGCCGCTGTCAGGGGAGACTCAGTCAGCAACGAAAATGTGGAGTGGTAGTTCAGTTGGTTAGAATACCGGCCTGTCACGCCGGGGGTCGCGGGTTCGAGTCCCGTCCACTCCGCCAATTTTCGACAATTTGTAAGTATGCGCTGGAGTGGTAGTTCAGTTGGTTAGAATACCGGCCTGTCACGCCGGGGGTCGCGGGTTCGAGTCCCGTCCACTCCGCCAATTTTCGACAATTTGTAAGTATGCGCTGGAGTGGTAGTTCAGTTGGTTAGAATACCGGCCTGTCACGCCGGGGGTCGCGGGTTCGAGTCCCGTCCACTCCGCCAATTACAAATTAAGTATGCCGGAGTGGTAGTTCAGTTGGTTAGAATACCGGCCTGTCACGCCGGGGGTCGCGGGTTCGAGTCCCGTCCACTCCGCCATTTG